>DASZXM010000066.1:0-8175 GCA_035546415.1 Pseudonocardiaceae bacterium | reverse complement strand
CCGAGGCAGGTGCTGCGCCGCCAGTTGGGCAGGCTCGCCGAGCGCGGCCTGTCGGCCTACGTCGGCACGGAGCTGGAGTTCATCGTCTTCGACGACACCTACGAGTCGGCCTGGCGCTCCGGCTACCGCGACCTCACCCCGGCCAACCAGTACAACGTGGACTACTCGATGCTGGGCACCGGCCGGTTGGAGCCACTGCTGCGCCGTATCCGCAACAGCATGTCCGGCGCCGGCATGTACGTGGAGTCGGCGAAGGGCGAGTGCAACCCCGGCCAGCACGAGATCGCGTTCCGCTACGCCGAGGCCCTGACCACGTGCGACAACCACAGCATCTACAAGACCGGCGCGAAGGAGATCGCCGCGCAGGAGGGCCGCAGCCTCACGTTCATGGCGAAGTACAACGAACGCGAGGGCAACTCGTGCCACATCCACATCAGCCTGCGCTCCAGCAGTGGCGACCCGGTGCTGGCCGGCGACGGCGAGCACGGCTTCTCCGCGCTGATGCGGCACTTCCTCGCCGGCCAACTCGCGTGCCTGCGCGAGTTCACGTACTTCTTCGCGCCGAACGTCAACTCCTACAAGCGGTTCGCGGCGGGCAGCTTCGCGCCGACCGCCGTCGCGTGGGGGCACGACAACCGGACGTGCGCGCTGCGCGTGGTCGGCCACGGCGACTCGCTGCGGGTGGAGAACCGCGTCCCCGGCGGTGACGTGAACCCGTATCTGGCGGTGTCCGCGCTGGTCGCCGCCGGGCTGTACGGCATCGAGCACGAACTGGAGCCGGAGCCCGAGTTCATCGGCAACGCCTACGAGTCGGACCGGGCGACCGTGCCCGGCACCCTGCGCGACGCGGCCGAACTGCTGGCGTCGAGCAAACTGGCCAGGGAGAGCTTCGGCGACGACGTCGTCGAGCACTATCTCAACGCGGCACGGGTGGAACTGGCCGCGTTCGACACCGCCGTCACCGACTGGGAGCGCATCCGTGGTTTCGAACGGCTCTGACCGGCCGCTGATCGGCATCACGTCCTACCTGGAACGGGCCAGGTTCGGCGTGTGGGACCTGGACGTGGCGCTGCTGCCCCGCGAGTACGCCGACACCGTGGTGCGCTCGGGTGGCATCCCGGTGCTGCTGCCGCCGGTGGGCGACGGCTTCACCGAACTGGCCCGCAGGCTGGACGGTCTGGTCCTGGCCGGCGGCGCCGACGTCGACCCGGCCCGCTACGACCAGGCCGCCCATCCGGAGACCACGGGCCTGCGCCAGGACCGGGACGACTTCGAGTTCGGCCTGCTCGCCGAGGCCATCGCCACGGGCCTGCCGGTGCTGGCGGTGTGCCGCGGTCTGCAGGTGCTCAACAGCGCCCTCGGCGGCACGCTGCACCAGCACCTGCCCGAGCAGGCAGGCCACGACGGCCACCGGCCCGAACTCGGCGTGTTCGGCCACACCGACGTGGCGATCGACCCGGACAGCCGGATCGGCGGTCTGCTGGGCGGGCAGGCGAAGGTCCGCTGTCACCACCACCAGGCCCTGGACCGGATCGCCGCCGGCCTGACCGTGGTCGGCCGCTCCGCCGACGGCACGGTCGAGGCCGTCGAGGCGGCCGACGGCTTCGTGCTCGGCGTCCAGTGGCACCCCGAACAGGACTCCGGGGACGACCGCCTGGTCGCCGCCCTGGTGGCCGCCGCGCGAAAGGCAGGCCGATGACCGCGTCGCACACCGTCGTCAACCCGGCCACCGAGGAGGTCGTCGCCACCGTCGCGCTGGCCTCCGCCGAACAGGCCGACGAGGCGATCCACAGGGCCCACCGGGCGACCACCGGCTGGGCGACGGTCGCCCCGGCCGACCGCGCCCGTCTGCTGCGCCGCTTCGCCGACGCCGTCCGGGCGGACGTCGACCACCTGGCGGACCTGGAGGTGCGCAACTCCGGCCACACGATCGGCAACGCCCGCTGGGAGGCGGACAACGTCGCCGACGTCCTGCACTACTACTCGGCGGCGCCGGAACGCCTGTTCGGCCGGCAGATCCCGGTGCCCGGCGGGGTGGACATGACGTTCGCCGAGCCGTTGGGCATCGTCGGCGTGATCGTGCCGTGGAACTTCCCGATGCCGATCGCGTCCTGGGGGTTCGCACCGGCGCTCGCCGCGGGCAACACGGTGGTCCTGAAACCGGCCGAACTGACCCCGATGACCGCGCTGCGGCTGGCCGAACTGGCCAGGGACGCGGGCATCCCGGAGGACGTGTTCCAGGTGCTGCCCGGCCGGGGTGCGGTCGTGGGCCAACGGTTCGTCACGCACCCGGCCGTGCGCAAGGTCGTCTTCACCGGCTCCACCGAGGTCGGCAGGACGATCGCCGCCGGCTGCGCGGCGCAGGTCAAGCGGTACACCCTGGAACTGGGCGGCAAGAACGCCAACATCGTCTTCGCCGACGCCGACCTGGAGAAGGCGGCCGCGGCGGCACCGTACGGTGTGTTCGACAACGCGGGCCAGGACTGCTGTGCCCGGTCCCGCATCCTGGTGCAGCGCAGCGTGTTCGACCGTTTCATGACGCTGTTCGAACCGGCTGTGCGCGGTGTCCGGGTCGCCGACCCGGGCGACCCGGCCAGCGAGATGGGCCCGCTGATCTCCCGGGACCACCGCGACCGCGTGGCGTCCTATGTGGACGGCAGCGTGCCGGTGGCGTTCCGCGGTGACGCCCCGGAGGGCCCCGGTTTCTGGTACCCGCCGACGGTGCTGGCACCGGTGCCCGACGGACACCGCGTGGTCACCGAGGAGATCTTCGGGCCGGTCGTCACGGTCCAACCGTTCGACGACGAGGACGACGCCCTCCGGATGGCCAACGACACCGAGTACGGCCTGTCCGGGTCGATCTGGACCAGGGACGTGGGGCGGGCGCTGCGTGTCGCGCGCGGCGTGCAGTCGGGCAACCTGTCGGTCAACTCGCACGCGTCGGTGCGCTACTGGACGCCCTTCGGCGGGTTCAAGCAGTCCGGTTTCGGCCGCGAACTGGGCCCGGACGCGGTGGCCGCGTTCACCGAGACCAAGAACGTGTTCATCAGTACGGACTGAACAGGGGAGACAGATGACGGATACGACGCGACCGGTGGTCGCCGGCCGACTCGACGGCCGGGTCGCCGTGGTCACCGGGGGCGCCAGCGGCATCGGCCTGGCGTCGGCACGCCGGATGGCCGCCGAGGGCGCCCGGGTCGTGATCGCCGACATCGACCCGACCGGCGGGGCGGCGGCGGCCAAGGAGGTCGACGGCCGGTACGTGCGCACCGACGTGACCGTCGAGGAGGACGTGAAGGCGCTGTTCGACGCGGCGAAGGACACCTACGGGTCGGTGGACATCGCGTTCAACAACGCCGGTATCTCGCCGCCGGAGGACGATTCGATCCTCACCACCGGCATCGACGCGTGGCACCGGGTGCAGCAGGCCAACCTGACGTCGGTGTACCTGTGCAGCAGGTACGCGATCGAGCACATGCGGGCCGCCGGCAGGGGCTCGGTGATCAACACGGCGTCGTTCGTCGCGGTGCTCGGCTCGGCCACGTCGCAGATCTCCTACACGGCGTCCAAGGGCGGCGTGCTGGCGATGAGCCGCGAGCTGGGCGTGCAGTTCGCCCGGGAGGGGGTGCGGGTGAACGCCCTGTGCCCGGGCCCGGTGAACACGCCCCTGCTCACCGAACTGTTCGCCAAGGACCCGGAGCGCGCGGCGCGCCGGCTGGTGCACGTGCCGCTGGGCCGGTTCGCCGAGCCGACGGAGATCGCGGCGGCCGTCGCGTTCCTGGCCAGCGACGACGCGTCGTTCATCACGGCGTCGACGTTCCTGGTGGACGGCGGCATCTCCGGGGCCTACGTGACACCGCTGTGACGTCCGAACCCGTGCCGCCGGACGTGGTCGGCGCCGACGACGCGCTGTTCCGGCCGGTGCGGACCGGCAACGCGTTCGAGGAGACCGTCGAACGGCTGCTGCGCGCGATCAAGCTCGGTGTGGTGGCCGTCGGCGAACGCCTGCCCGCCGAACGCGAGTTGGCGGCCCGGCTGGGTGTGGCGCGGGCGACACTGCGCGAGGCGATCCACGCGCTCGCCGACGCCGGCTACGTGTCGTCCCGGCGCGGCCGCTACGGCGGCACGTTCGTCGCCCAGCCCCCGCCGCCCCGCACGTCGGCGCGGCCGGTCGACCTGGCACGCCTGGGCGAGGGCCTGGCCGACGCGCTCGTGCTGCGGCACGTCGTGGAGACGGGGGCCGCTGAGGCGGCCGCCCAGCGCACCCTCACCCCGACCCAGCGCCGACACCTGGCCGACCGACTGGCCGAGACGGCGTGCGCCGACCTGGTCGAGTACCGACGCAAGGACTCCCGCCTGCACCTGGCCATCGCGGAGGTCACGGGCTCGGCGTCACTGACCACGGCCGTGGCCGACGTCCGCATGCGCATCAACGAACTGCTGGACGAGATCCCGCTGCTGCCGCCGAACCTGGGCCATTCGAACGCCCAGCACGAGGCGGTGGTGGCGGCGATCCTGCGGGGCGACCCGACAGCCGCGCGCCGGGCGATGGCCGAACACCTGGAGGGCACGGCCGCCCTGCTCCGCGGTTTCCTGTCCCCCGGCTGACGACGCCGGGACCGCCGGCGTCAGACCGGGGTCGGCCCGCTGGGCAGCGGCTGCTCCACGTCGGGCTCGGGCTCGGCCGCCTCGGCGGGCGCCGAGTCCACCGCCAGCCGCGTCGGCGAAGCCGGCAGCTCGTCGCCTGCCACGGCGGCCGCCACGTCCCCGGGCAGCGTCCCGTGGTCGTCGGGCCGGTGGCGCAGGCCGAGCGGGTCGACCTTGAGCATCGACACACCGGTCAGGATCGCGGCCAGGAAGACCCAGATCATGTGGAGCAGGTCACCCATGGCGCCCTCGCCGTTCGGGTAGTAGACCAACAGCACCAGCACGGCCAGCCCGGCCGTGAACGCCATCCAGTTGCGCTTCCACGGCGTGCACGCGAACAGTGCCAGGCCCCAGGTGAGGTACCAGGGCAGCGTCGGCGGCGCCAGGATCGCCACCGCGAGCAGCACGATCGCGCCGCGGCGCACCGCGTCCGGACCGCCGGCCCGCGCCCGCCACCACTGCACGACGGCGATGACCACGAGCGCGGCGATGCCGAGGAATCGGAACAGGTTGTCGAACGGCTCCTCGGGCAGGTCGCCGAACCAGCCCACGATGCTGTGCGTCAGCTCACCGACGCCGGTGGGCAGGTTGACCCAGTTGACGATCATGGTCGGGGCGTGCAGCGCGCCGATCCACCCGAAGTTGACGCGGGCGACGGCCATGCAGGCCCCGAAGACGACGATGACCACGCCGATCGTGGCGGCGGCGGCGCGCACGAACCGGCGCTTGGCCGTTCCGGGCAACCGCGCGGCCCACACCCAGATCAGGAACGGCAGCGCGACGCCCGCCGTCGCCTTGACCGCCATGCCGAGCGTGACGAGGCCGATGCCGGCGACGTGTTTGCCCTCCAACACGAGCAGCACACCCATGGCCAGCATGCCGACCATGAGCAGGTCGTTGTGCGGGCCGCCGACCAGGTGGATCACCGTCATCGGGCTGGCCACCATCAGCCAGATCGCCACCGACAGCCGGCCGCCGAGGTGGCGGACCAGGCCGGGCAGCGCGAGCACCAGCAGGAGCAGGCCGATCATCAGGACCAGCCGCATCAGGATCACGCCGACGATGAGGTTCTCGCCGGCCACCCAGGCGACGCCCTTGGCCAGCAGGATGAATAGCGGGCCGTAGGGCGCGGGCGTGGTCTGCCAGAACGGGTGCACGTTCTGGGCGATCGCGTCGCCCAGTACCGAGGGGCCGACCGAGTACGGGTCGAGGCCGCGCAGCGACAACTCGCCCTGGCCGAGGTAGGAGAAGACGTCCCGGGTGAACGTCGGCGGCGCGATCACCATCGGCGCGATCCAGGACAACCCGGTCAGCAGCACACCGCGCGGTGCGACCCGCTTGGCGATGATGTCCCTGCCCAGGCGCACCCACGCCCAGACCAACAGGCCGACACCGATGTACAGGACGGCCTGCGCCAACTGCTGGCCGTGGCCGTAGCGGATCCACGAGAGCGGGCTGTTGCCCAGGATCGGGTCGTGGATCAGATCGCCGCCGGCACCCAGGCAGCCGACCAGGATGGCCAGCGAACCGATGGTGCCCTGCACGAGCGTGCGCCTGGACAGGCCGGACGCTCGGCCGGCACGCGACGACAACACCTCGTCCGTGGACAGGTCGGCGGCCGGAGGCACGCTCTGCACCACGCTGGTTAGCTGGGTTTCGGCCATAACCACGTCATGGTCGCATGTCGCGTGTGAAGCCATGTGTGGGGCCGGGGTTTCCGTCGCGACAATATCGGACCAAACGGACACAACACCCCTCGATCAAGATCATCATGCTGTGGTACCCCGACAATTTCCGGCCAATTCGGTTGTTCGGATTCACCATCTGTCACCGGGACGCGCCGGGCGAAGAATACGGGACAGGTAATTCGCCGGGCGATATCCTGGGAAGACCGGTAGGGCCGGGTACGACTTCGCACATCGGGAAATGGAGTTACCAGTGGCTGCACGCACCGTCGTCCATCTCATTGACGACGTCGACGGAGGCGAGGCGGACGAAACCGTCAACTTCTCCCTCGACGGCGTCGAGTACGCCATCGACCTGTCCAGCAGCAACGCCGACAACCTGCGCAAGGCGCTGGGCGAGTTCATCAACTCCGCCCGTCGCATCGGAAAGGCGGGCAAGGCCGGCAAGACGCAGGTCCGCCCCGGTGGGGACCGCGCACAGAACCAGGCCATCCGGGAATGGGCGCGTCGCAACGGACACCAGGTGTCCGAGCGGGGCCGGATTCCCGCCGAACTCATCGCCCAGTTCCAGCAGGCGAACGGCGCCTGATTCGGGCGAAACGAAAGCGGCCCGGCCCGACGGTTTCCCGTCGGCACCGGGCCGCTTTCGCATACAGCTCAGTCGCTGACCGAGATGCCCATCGAACGGGCCGAACCGGCGACGACCTTGATGGCCGCGTCGATGTCGTCGGCGTTCAGGTCGGGCAGCTTGCGCTCGGCGATCGAACGCAGCTGGTCGCGGGTGATCGAGCCGGCGGTCTTGTGACCGGGGCTCTCCGACCCACCCTTGAGGCCGAGCTCCTTGCGGATCAGGAAGCTCGTCGGCGGGGTCTTGTACCGGAGCGTGTAGCTGCGGTCCTCGTACACGGTCACGACGACGGGAACGATGTCTCCCCGGTTGGCGGAGGTCGCCTCGTCGTACTCGACCTTGACATTACGAGTGTTGACACCGGTCGGGCCGAGCATCTTGCCCAGGTCGACCATGGCGGCGTTACCAGCCTCGAGTTCGAGGGTGGCCTCGAACGTCTTCTTCTGCTTGGGAGGCATGCGGACCTCTCTGTATCCCATCGTCAAGACGCCGTTCGACCGCACTGTCTGCGCGGTGGTCCCACCGATACGAGCAGGCTCGCGACCGCTGAATCGGATATCGGTGGACTCTCCGGCGGAGCACAAACGTTCTGGCCTAGTGTAACCGATCAGCACGAGGTGCCGACGTGTGGGGTCCACGGCGGTGGTGATGGCATCCTCGGGGGACGACGTGGTCCTTCGCGGCGCCTGACCTCGATGTTACCGCCGGCCGGTCATTGTGCGGTGGATCACGGGCAACCCAGCACGAGCCGTTGACGTCTTCTGTGATGGTGACGTGGCGGAGGGGTGCGCGGTACGCACCGCGCACCGGTACGAGGTGGAAAGGAGCTGTGGAGTGGACGACTGGCCGCGCGAGCCACGGGACGACCGCGGACAACCCGCCCGCCCCGGCCGCCAAGGCCCCGCCAACCACCCCCGTCCCGGTGGTGGGCAGCGACCCGGCGGCCAACCCGCCCCGCAGCGCAGAACTCCCCCGTCCGACTCCGGCCGCGGCCAGATGCGCGGTGACCTGGGCGGCGGCCAACGGCCCGCTCCATCACCCGCCGACCAACCCCGTGGTGGCCAACCCCGTGGTGACTCACCGCGCGGTGCCCAGCCGCGCGGTGATCAACCGCGCGGTGACCGGCCGCGCGCCGACCAGCTGCGGGGTGAGCGACCTCGTGGCGACCAGCCCCGCCCCGACCGACCTCGTGGCGACCGGCCCCGCGCCGACCAG
>DASZXM010000065.1:0-1507 GCA_035546415.1 Pseudonocardiaceae bacterium | reverse complement strand
GGACGTGCGCGACCCGGCGTCCGTCACCGCGCTGTTCGCGTTCGTGGAGCGCGAGTACGACCAACTGAACCTGTTGTTCAACAATGCCGGCGTGTTCGGCGCGGGCCGGCCGGTCGACGAGGTGTCCGAAGCGGACTGGCTCACCGTCGTCGACACGAACCTCAACGGCGCGTTCCGCTGCGCTCAGGCCGCGTTCCGCATGATGAAAAGCCGCGGCGGCGGCCGGATCATCAACAACGGCTCGATCTCCGCCCACGTCCCCCGCCCGTACGGAGTCGGCTACACCGCGACGAAACACGCGATGACCGGGCTGACGAAGGCGCTGTCCCTGGAAGGCCGGGACCACGACATCGCCGTCGGCCAGATCGACATCGGCAACGCGGCCACCGCGATGACCGCGTCGATGTCCCGGGGCACACCGCAGGCCGACGGCTCGCTCGCCGCCGAGCCCACGATGGACGTCCGGCACGTCGCGGCCACCGTCGTGCACATCGCCAACCTGCCGTTGGACGTCAACGTCCCCTTCCTCACGATCATGGCCAACGGCATGCCGTTCATGGGCCGCGGCTAGAACGACCGAAACCCGTCCCGGCCACGACCGAACCCCTCACGACCGAACCCCGTCACGACCGGTCGCGAGCGACCGTGAGCAGCGCGAAGATGCCGCCGATCACCGGCCGGGCCTGGAAACCCTGCTGGCGACCGGAGATCGTGTCGTACCAGTCGCTGAACGGCACCCGCGACGGTGACGTGTCGGCGAACAGGTAGACGTCGTCGACCAGCGCGTCCCGCACCGCCGGGTTGCCGTGCTGCCACGCCGCCGTCCACAGCTCCCAGTCGGTCTTGGTGTACGAGTGGCGCAGGTCGAGCGGCACCCCGAACTGGTTGCGGTGCTTGAGATACCAGTTCGCCTCCTCCGTGCGCACCGATGCCGGGACCAGGCCCAGCCCCAGCAGCGTGTCGGAGTAGCCGTTGTACTTGAGGCTCCACGTGCCCGGCTGGTCGTAGGCCAGTCGCAGGTTCGTGCCGTCCTGCGCCTTCTGCGCCCATTGCGCGATGTAGTCGCGCGCGACACCCAGGTAATGCGCACTGTCCGCGGCGTTGCCGGCGGCCGTGGCGACCAGGCTCATCGCGCCGATGCCGATGATGCCTTTCAGCGCGAGGTTCACGCTGTGCGCGATGAAACCGGTGAAGTCGTCGGTCTGGTTCTGGTAGCCGGGGTCCAACGCGTTGCCGACGAGATAGTCCGCCCACTGCTTGAGGATCGCGTAGTGGCCGGTGGCGAAGCTCGCCGGACCGCCGTGGGCCAGATACGCGGCCGACATGATCAGCATGTTCGCCGACTCCTCGACCGGCATGTCCTCCTCGTTGCCGTCGTTGTGGCCGGTGGCGTTGGGGTAGTGCGTGCCCAGGTCGTGCTCGGCGAACTCCTTGGGCCAGCCGCCGTGTTCGGCGTAGTCCAGCAGCGGGGCCAGCAGCAGGCCGAGCCGGCCGGGGTCCAATTGCA
>DASZXM010000064.1:0-12085 GCA_035546415.1 Pseudonocardiaceae bacterium | reverse complement strand
GGACCAGCTCGTCACGGTGAACGGTCACCGCATCCGGCTGTCCAACCTGGACAAGGTGCTCTACCCGGCGACGGGCACGACGAAGGGCGAGGTGCTCGACTACCTGGCCCGCATCGCGCCGGTGCTGATCCCGCACGCCCGCCACCGGCCGGCCACCCGCAAGCGCTGGCCGGACGGCGTGCACGGCCCGGTGTTCTTCCAGAAGAACGCCGACTCCTCCACCCCGTCCTGGGTGCGCACGCACCGCATCAAGCACACCGACTCCACGAACGACTACGTGCTCGTCGACGACCTGGCGACGCTCACCTGGCTGGGCCAGACCGCCACCCTGGAGATCCATGTGCCGCAGTGGCAGGTGGGACGCGCCGGGGCGCACCTGCCGCCGGACCGGCTGGTGCTCGACCTGGACCCTGGCGAGGGCGTCGGGCTGGCCGAGTGCGCCCAGGTGGCGCGCTGGGCGCGGACGATCCTGCAGGGCATGGGGCTGGACCCGATGCCGGTCACCAGCGGCTCCAAGGGCATCCACCTGTACGCGGCGCTCGACGGCAGGCAGGACTCCGGCCCGGTCGGCGAGGTCGCCCACGAGCTCGCGCGCTACCTCGAGGCCGAGCACCCCGACCTGGTCGTCAGCGACATGAAGAAGACGCTGCGCGCCGGCAAGGTGCTCGTCGACTGGTCGCAGAACAACGGCAGCAAGACGACGATCGCGCCCTACTCGCTGCGCGGCCGGCCGGGCGCACCGGCCGCGACGCCGCTGGACTGGTCCGAGGTGGGTCGGGTGGAACCCGGTCAGCACCGGCTGCGCAACCTGCGCCGCAGGCTGGGCCGCAAGCCCGACCCGTGGACCGACATCGACGCGTACGCACGGCCCGCCGTGACCGTCCGCCAGACCGGTGGTGGCCTCGGTTGACCCGACGGAGGCCCGACTCGACCCGACCGGGCGGCACCGTTGGCCCGATCGGTCACGCAACGAGCGCGTTGGGTTGATCGGCGGGACACTGGAGACACGCTGCACCATCGTCGCGAAACGCAGGTGATCGACATGGCTGAACACGAGCGCACCCGCCACGAGGAGCGCACGGACCCGGCGCCGCACACCGCACCACACACCGCACCGCGCACAGCGCACCAGGCCGCGCCGGACACCACACCCGACACCGACCAGATCCCGGCACAGACCTGGCCGACGGCGCCGTCATCGGAACGGACACCGGAAGGCACGCCGGCGCGGTCGTCGGAACGGACACCGGAGGCCCCGGTCGATCGGGCCTACCGGAAGGCCCGCCGCAGCAGCGCGTCCTGGGTGCGGTTGGCCGTCGCCGTCGTCGTGCTGATCGTGCTGCTGGTGTTCATCCTGGAAAATCTGCAGACCGCGAGCATCACGTTCTTCGGCGCGCACCTGCAACTGCCGCTGGGCGTGGCCCTGCTGCTGGCCGCGATCCTCGGCATCGTGATCGTCCTGGTGCCCAGCTTCAGCCGGATCACGCAACTGCGCAGGACGCTGCGGCGGGCGACCAGCGGCAAGTGACGCCCGGCCGCAACCCGTTGCGCGGCAGGAGAAACCGGACCAACCGGTGGGGTCGGCGGTGAGCTGCCGGTTCCCGGGTGACAGCGGGCAATCATGACCCGGATGGATGTCTGGACGGCGTCCGGCGGTGGGCCTACGGTGCCCGTATGGCATTGCGGGCCGGGCACATCCGCATCGGTCCCGAGCGGGGCCGACTGCTGGTGCGCACGTCCCGGCAAGGGCTGGCCGCGTCGGTGGGCCACGACCTGACCCTCGAAGTCACCTCCTGGTCGGCCGACGTGACTGTGGACGGCGACTCTGCCGACGTCAGTGGGCGTGTCGACCTGGCCTCGATCGCGGTCCGCGAGGGCACCGGCGGGGTGAAACCGCTGACCGATCGGGATCGGCGGGAAATCGCACACACGGCCCGACGGTTGTTGGACACCGACCATCAGCCCGAAGCCACATTCCGGTCCACCGATGTGACGGTGACCGACACCGGCGGGACCATCGCCGGCGTCCTCACCATCAAGGGCATCGACCAACCCTTCGTTCTGGAGGTCAACCAGACCCGGCCGGGCCACTACCGGGCGACCGGCACGGTCGTGCAGAGCGCCTACGGCATCAAGCCGTACACGGCATTCTTCGGCGCGCTGAAACTGGCCGACCGGGTGACGATCGACATCGAAACCGAGCTTGACGAAGACCACCATGGTGCGGCCTGACGGGCCGCTTCGCTCCAGGTCCTCCCGCGCCGCGGGCGTGTCGGGGCCGCCACGAGGTTTGGCATGAACTCAGCAGCGATCGACAAGGTGCGCGAGCGCCACTGGATCTGTGCCCGGCGGCTCCGCGAAAGACGCCGGGAGTTGAAACTCACCCAGATGGACGTCGCGGCGCGGCTCTGCGAGCACGGCGCGGAGATGAGCAACCGCACGCTGTCGTCGATGGAGAACGGCAGGGGCCTCGACCTGGGCTGGCTGCCGGAACTGGCCGTCGTGCTGGACTGCACGGTCAGTTACCTGCTCGGCCTGACCGACGACCCCAGGACGTGGACACCGGACGCCGGCAGGGCCGGCACACCGGACACCGCCACGAGCGGGCCGGAGTGGCTCATCGACCCGGACCTGATCGAAGCGACGAGGTCACGCCCCGCACCCTGACCAGCAGGCACCCGGCCACCCGGCCCGGCGGTGCCGGCGGAGGACGCCAACCTCGCCTACCCTGCCAGCCAGTTCGGTGACGCGGCCGGCCGCCACGACCCGCCACACGTCCCCTACCAGGACGATGGCGTTCGGCGAGCGGCCGGCTGGCCTCGCGCGCGGCATGTTTGGCACGCCCACGAGGGTGCAATCCACCACCTCGTGACGGACACGGCACGGTTCGCCGTCGGATCGGAGCTGATCAACCGGATGCTCACCCATCTGGGTGAGCAGGTGACCGGTTGTCTCGGCGTCGGTCTGAGTTCCGGACCGTCGGCCGAGGAGGGTGCCGTCATGGCCGCCACCGGCATCGCCGCCGACCTGGACGAGCGGCAGTGGCACGAACGCGCAGGCCCACTGGTCGCGGCCGCCACGAACGACGACCACATCCTGGTGGACGACCTGCGCACCGACGACCGCTGGCCGCGCCTGCGCGACTGGCTGTCCGTCGACGGCCAGGTGGGCGTCATCGCACTGCCCGGCGGCTGGAGCCAGGGCGGTCTGATCACGCTCACCGTGTACGTCGACCACGCGCCCACCCTGCCTGACCTGCGCATCGTCGAAGGCTACGAGCCGCTGATCGCGACCAGCGCGGCCGTCGTGGAGTTCTGCGCGGGCGAGATCCTGCGCACCGACCAGATCCTGGACATGGTCCAGCATCGGCGGGTCATCGAGCAGGCCAAGGGCATCGTGATGGCCCGCCTGGGCTGCGACGGGCCGGGCGCGTTCAGCGCGCTGGTGCGGATCAGCCAGCAGTCCAACGTGAAGCTGCGCGAGTTCAGCGTGGCGCTGGTGCAGATCGTCGGCAACGCCCCCACCGAGCAGCCGGAACGCGAACTGCTCGGCGACCGGGCCGACTCCGTCATGAGTGAACCCGATCCGGCGGCCGTGGAAGCGGCGGCACTGGCTTGGGAGGCGCTGCGAAAAACGGTGTCCGACAAGGGAATCAGCGGCATCCGTCCACAATAGAATTGGCACTCCGGCAGGTCGAGCGCCAGCCCGGGCTTGTCCGGAACGCATTGTGCCCGGTAGGGTGGTTGGTGCGAGCGGTTGAGGAAGCAGCCGCACCGGGGCGTTGGCCCGTTGTTCGTGCCTCGCAGGAGGCATCGGTGCCGTTGGAATCTCCCGCTAGTGAGCAGGTGACCGTTGTGGCCACAGCAAGACCGTTGAGGAAGAACGACTACGTAGACCTGGCACCACTGTTCGAGCAGTTGGCCGACAGTGCACTGCCCGAACCCGCTCGCCGCTCGGTGCGCGCCCGGCTGGTCGCCGAGCACCTGCCGGTGGCCGAGCACATCGCCCGCCGCTTCCGCAACCGGGGGCAGTCCGAGGAAGACTTGAGACAGGTCGCCGCAGTCGGCCTGATCCAGGCCGTCGATCGCTTCGATCCCAAGCGCGGCAGCGACTTCCTGTCGTTCGCGGTGCCGACGATCACCGGTGAGGTGCGCCGCTACTTCCGGGACGCCACGTGGTCGGTGGCCGTGCCGAGGCGCCTGAAGGAACTGCACGCGGCGATCACCACGACCACGGCGCAGCTGAGCCAGTCGCTGGGCCGCGCACCACGCCCGAGCGAGCTGGCCGAGGCGCTCGGTCGTCCGGTCGAGGAGATCCACGAAGGACTCTCGGCGGCCAACGCCTACCGCAGTGACTCGCTGGACGAGACCGTGTCCGGCGCGGACGGCGTGACGACGTCGGTCGGCGACCTGCTGGGCGGCCCGGACGACGAGTTGGCCGACGTGGAGAGCCGGCAGACGCTGTTCCCGGCGCTGGCCCAGTTGCCCGAACGCGAACGCACCATCGTGATGCTGCGGTTCTTCGGCAACCTCACGCAGACCCAGATCGCCGACCGGATCGGCCTGTCCCAGATGCACGTGTCGCGCCTGCTGGCGACCAGCATCAAGAAGCTGCGCACGACCCTGGCCGAGGCCGAATCCGAATAGCCGGCCACGGGAAGCCGCCTGGCATCGCGTGACCGGGGAATGCACGATGCCAGGCGGCGTTGCCGATGGACGGAGCCCGGCGGCGCGGGGTGAACTAGCCGCCGGCCTTGCGGCGTTCCTCGGCGGTCATGGCGCCCCACACGCCGTACGGCTCGCGGACCGACAGCGCATGCTTCCGGCACTCCGCGAGCACCGGACACGTCCGACAGATCGCCTTCGCACGCTCCTCGCGTGCCACGCGCGCTGGTCCGCGCTCGTACTCGGGGTGGAAGAACAGCGAACTGTCCAGCCCCCGGCACCGCCCCCGCAACTGCCACTCCCACCGCTGCTCGACCGGTCCCGGCAACCGCGTCAGCATCGCCATGCCAACCACCTCCGCTCCGACTCCGCACCCGGACTACCCGCCGCTGGCCTGGGGCAAACCAGCCGGAACCGGCCCACCGGCACACCCTGTCACCGGTTCCCGGCAGAATGCTGGGACGGTTCGTTCGGCAACGGGGACGGTTGGACAAGGGTGACGGCAGTGACGGAAACAGCGGCGAGCACTCCGACGGTGAACAACCAGGCGGGGATCAACCAGGCGGGGATCAACGCCAAGATCGCCGAGGAGCTGGGGGTCCGGGAGGGGCAGGTGACCGCGGCGGTCGACCTGCTGGACGGCGGCGCGACCGTGCCGTTCATCGCCCGGTACCGCAAGGAGGCGACCGGCACGCTGGACGACGCCCAACTGCGCGTCCTGGAGGACCGGCTGCGCTATCTGCGTGAGATGGAGGAGCGGCGGGCCGCGATCCTGGAGTCGATCCGCTCGCAGGGCAAGTTGGACGACGCCCTGGCCGCGCAGATCATGGCGGCCGACTCGAAGGCCCGGCTGGAGGACATCTACCTGCCGTTCAAGCCGAAGCGGCGCACGAAGGCGCAGATCGCCCGGGAGGCCGGCCTGGAGCCCCTGGCCGACCTGCTGCTCGGCGACCCGACGCAGGACCCGCGGACCGCGGCCGCCGACTACGTCGACGCCGAGAAGGGCGTCGCCGACGACACCGCCGCGCTCGACGGTGCCCGGGCGATCCTGGTCGAGCGGTTCGCCGAGGACGCCGACCTGATCGGCCTGCTGCGCGAGCGGATGTGGACGCAGGGCAGGCTGGTGTCGAAGGTGCGGGAGGGCCAGGAGGAGGCGGGCGCGAAGTTCGCCGACTACTTCGACTTCGGCGAGCCGTACACCAAGCTCCCGTCGCACCGCATCCTCGCCGTGTTCCGCGGCGAGAAGGAGAACGTCCTCGACCTGACCATGGCTCCGGACGACGCACCCGTCGACGAGCCGCAGGTCGGGCCGAGCGAGTACGAGCAGCACATCGCCGGCCGGTTCGGCGTCGTCGACCAGGGCAGGCCCGCCGACCGCTGGCTGGCCGACACGGTCCGCTGGGCGTGGCGCACGCGCATCCTGGTCCGGCTGGGCATCGACCTGCGGACCCGGCTGTGGCAGGCCGCCGAGGACGAGGCCGTGCGCGTGTTCGCCACCAACCTGCGCGACCTGCTGCTGGCCGCGCCGGCCGGCGAGCGCACCACGATGGGCCTTGACCCGGGCTTCCGGACCGGCGTGAAGGTCGCCGTCGTCGACCGGACCGGCAAGGTCGTGGCCACCGACACGATCTACCCGCACCAGCCGCAGCAGCGCTGGGACGAGTCCCTGGCCAAGCTGGCACAGCTGGCCGAGAAGCACCACGTCGACCTGATCTCGATCGGCAACGGCACGGCCTCACGGGAGACCGACAAGCTGGCCGGCGATCTGATCAAGCTCAAGCCGGAGCTGAAGCTGACCAAGATCGTGGTGTCCGAGGCGGGGGCGTCGGTCTACTCGGCGTCGGCGTACGCGTCGCAGGAGCTGCCCGGCATGGACGTGTCGCTGCGTGGCGCCGTGTCCATCGCGCGCCGGTTGCAGGACCCGCTGGCCGAGCTGGTGAAGATCGACCCGAAGTCGATCGGCGTCGGCCAGTACCAGCACGACCTGGCCGAGCTGAAGCTGTCCCGGTCGCTGGACGCCGTCGTCGAGGACTGTGTGAACGCCGTCGGCGTCGACGTGAACACGGCGTCCGCACCGCTGCTGACCCGGGTGTCGGGCATCGGTGAGGGGCTGGCCGAGAACATCGTCGCGCACCGGGACGCCAACGGCCCGTTCCGGACGCGGACGGCGTTGAAGGAGGTGCCGCGGCTGGGGCCGAAGGCGTTCGAGCAGTGCGCCGGCTTCCTGCGCATCTCCGGCGGCGACGACCCGCTGGACTCCTCCAGCGTGCACCCCGAGTCGTACCCGGTGGTGCGGCGGATCCTGAACGCCACTGCCGTGGACGGCATCGGCGCGCTGATCGGCAACAGCAAGGCGCTGCGTGCCCTCGACCCGGCGACGTTCGTCGACGACACGGTCGGCCTGCCGACGGTGACCGACATCCTGAAGGAGCTGGAGAAGCCGGGCCGGGACCCGCGGCCGGCGTTCAAGACGGCCACGTTCATCGAGGGTGTCGACAAGATCGCCGACCTCAAGCAGGGCATGGTGCTGGAAGGTGTCGTCACGAACGTCGCCGCGTTCGGCGCGTTCGTCGACGTCGGCGTGCCCCAGGACGGCCTGGTGCCCGTGTCGGCGATGTCGCGCAACTTCGTGAAGGACCCCAGGGACGTCGTGAAGCCGGGCGACATCGTGCGGGTGAAGGTGCTGGACGTGGACATCCCGCGCAAGCGCATCTCGCTCACCCTGCGCCTGGAGGACGAACCGGAGACGGGCCGCCAGCAGCCCGGCGGTGGCCGGCAGGGCGGTGGCCGGCAGCGCGAGCAGAACCGCGGCGGCGGTCGCGACGCCAAGCGGGACAACCGGCGGGACAACCGGCCCGCGCCGAGCGGGGCACTGGCGGATGCCTTGCGCCGGGCCGGTTTCGGCAACGACGGACGCCGGTAGGACCGGACACACCAGACCGATCACGCGAAACGGCGGCCGGACCCGGCACGGGGGACCGGCCGCCGTCGTGACTGTGCGTAATGCGACTGCGAGACGCAATCCCCGGTCCGGATCGGAAAAACGTTCGGGCACGTACCCGGATCCGAGTCGCCACGAAAAGCGCTGCGCCGCCCGGGTTGGTGTTCACCACCCCCGAGTGACCGGATTCGCGCCGGCTGGCCGGAAGAGGCGCTCTCGGTAGGCTGGAACCCACGGCAGCCAACCGAAACAGGAAGCGAACGACAACGGAAGGACCATTGTTCGGAGAAATCGAACAATGGGGAACCGCGGCGTGCCCAAAATAGCAATCGTACGGTGCCGAACAAGCGAATCGCTCATTATCGGGGAGTACGGCGCATGTCAACGAATCGTCCACTGCTGCCGGTGTGCCTGGCGGCCGTCCTCCTCGTCGGTGTCCTCACCGGACGGTCGGCGGCCGCGCAGGGTGCCCGGGTCGACCTGAACCTCTTCTACCAGGTGCCCGTCGTGCCGGCCGGCGTTACGGACACGCAGACGTTCACCGTGACCAACTCGGGCGTCCCGGAGGTGATCCGGTGTGTCGTCCCGCCTCTGGCCCAGGGCGACTCGGCGACCGTGTTGCTTCCACTGGCCTCGACGACGCGGCGGCGGTCGGTGAGACCTACGGCACGGCAACGGTGTTGCCCACCGCGGACGTGGAGCAGCACATGGCGGACAACCTCGGCTTCCCGTCGGTCGTGGTGAGCGATCCGGCCGCCGCCCCGGCACCGGTCGGCGGGCACGTCACCGACGTCTACGTCACCACCGACCTGCCGGCCGTCGCGCTCGGCAGGCCGGCGGCGGAGACGCTGACCGTCGGCGACCGCGGCCCGCAGCCCATCACCGGCCCGGTGCGCCTGGTGCTGGCCACTCCCCCGTTGGTCCGCGTCGACGGCGCGCGGGCGATGCCGGCCGGCTGCGGATTCCTCTACGACAGCCCCGATCCGGCGGCACCGGAGCTGGTGCGATGCGCCGTGCCGGCACCGCTGCCGGCCGACGGGTCGGCGGCCGTGCGCTTGCCGCTGGCACCGGTGTTCGGCTCGCCCGTGCAGACCAGTTGGGGCGTCGCGGACGCGTTCCCGGACCGGGCAGCCGGTTCCGCCGATGTCGACCCCGTGCCCGCCAACAACCTGGTCGAGTCCGGCGTCCAGGTCGTCGGCTGACGGTTTCCCGATTCGCGTCCGCCGCCGATGGTGGCCTTGCCTCCCGCGATGCCGGCCGCCACCACGACGACCACGAACGTCAGCACGACGACGGGGTCGTCGAAGAACGACGTGCGGGCCGTCCGGTGCGTCTCCGGCCGCGGTTGCGCCACGGCGGCCGTCGGGACCGGGGTCGCCGCCTGTCGGACGACGGTGGTCGTCGGTGGTGGCGTCCGGCGGAGGGTGGTCGTGGGTCTGGGTTCCGGTGTGGTGACCGGCTTCCTCGGCCGCGCCACGACCGGCGCCGGCACGAACGCCGCGGACTTCGTCGTCGGCGTCGGCGGTGCGGTCGTCGGCGGTGCGGTCGTCGGCGGTGGTCCGGGTCGGTGTCGTGACCGGGATGCCGGTCGGGCCTGGTTGCACGCACCCGGCGGGAGACCTCGGTGGACACTGCGCGGCGATCGCCGCGGAACCCCCTCCCAGCAAGGAAACCAGCACGATCGCCGGCACGTGTCGCACGCCAAGGCCCATCAGCCACCGGCCCTTCGTCGTCGGAATCCCTTGCCGCACTGCCACTCCAGGACGGGCCGGCACCACGACCGGGGCTGCCGGGACTCCGTCCCACCAGTGGGTGAGCGGCGCTACTCGAACGGCCGCAACCACGACCACCGGGGCGATCGGCGACGCCGCCCGATTAGGATCAAGACATGTCGGAAGAGCCGATTTCGCGGCAGCCGAAGTCGGCGCACCTGGAGCTGACCAGCGTCGGCAACCCGAGGGTGAAGAATCTCGTCGGCCTGCGCAGGCGCCGCCAGCGCGACCAACTCGGCCTGATGCTCGTCGAGGGCTACGAGGAGCTGATGCTGGCGCTGTCGGCCGGTGTCGTGCCCGAGGCGCTCTACTACTGCCCGGACCTGGTGCGCGACGCCGCCGACCTGCGGACGGTGGCCGAGGTGGAGGCGCTGGGCAGTGAGGTCGTCCGGGTGAGCACCCGGGTGTTCGAGAAGATCGCCTATCGCGAGGGGCCGGACGGCTGGCTGGCCGTCGTGCGCACCGTGCCGACCGACCTGGCCGCGCTGCGCCTGCCGGACAACCCGCTGACGCTGGTGTGCGAGTCGGTGGAGAAACCGGGCAACCTGGGCGCGATGCTGCGCACGGCGGACGCCGTGGGCGCGGCGGCCGTGGTGGCGGCGCAGCCGATCACCGACTGGGGCAACCCGAACGTGGTGCGGGCCAGCAAGGGCACGGTGTTCTCCGTGCCGGTCGCGGCAGCGGGTTCGCCGGAGGTCCTGGAGTGGGCCAGGCGCAACTCGATGGCGGTCGTGGCGGCCACGCCGGACACCGATGTCGTGTTCACCGACGTCGACCTGTCCGGGCCCACCGCGGTCGCCGTCGGCTCGGAGAAGCACGGCCTGTCGCAGGAGTGGCTGGAGCAGGCCGACGTGCGGGTGCGCATCCCGATGTTCGGGCGGGCCAACTCGCTCAACGTGGCGACGTCGGCGGCGATCATCCTGTACGAGGCGCTGCGCCAGCGCACCCGGCGCGGGTGACCGCGGATCGTGAAACGATTCAACCGGCAGGATACGATGCCGCGGACGACCGGCTAGGATTCATCCGATGTCTCGGCCGAGGAGGAGGTGCCCAGGTGCGAGTGGCGCTGTTCGCGACGTGCATCACCGACACGTTCTACCCGGAGACTGCCAAGGCAGTCGTCCGACTACTGGAACGCTTGGGTTGCTCGGTGGACTTCCCGCTCGGTCAGACGTGCTGCGGGCAGATGCACTTCAACACCGGCTACCCGGATCCGGCCGCCGAACTGGCCGGCCACTACACGCAGGTGTTCGCCGGCTATGACGCCGTCGTCGCGCCGTCCGGGTCGTGCGCGGGCATGGTGCGGGAGATCCACCCCGGCCTGCTGGCGAAGTCCGACCTGCCGCCGGCGGCCGTGCGGACGTACGAGCTGACCGAGTTCCTGGTCGACGTCCTGCAGGTGACCGACGTCGGCGCCTACTTCCCGCACCGGGTCACCTACCACCCGACGTGCCACTCGCTGCGTATGCTCGGGGTCGGTGACCGGCCGTTGCGGCTGCTGCGCGAGGTGCGTGGCCTGCGGCTGACCGAGCTGCCCGAGGCCGAGACGTGCTGCGGGTTCGGTGGCACGTTCGCGGTGAAGAACTCGGACACGTCGCTGGCCATGCTGTCGGACAAGATGCGGGCGGTCATCGACACCGGTGCCGAGCTGGTCACGGCCGGCGACAACTCGTGCCTGATGCACATCGGCGGCGGCCTGTCCCGGCTGCGCGCCGGCACGCGGGCGCTGCACATCGCGGAGATCCTGGCCAGCACGGAGGAGGAGCCTTGGACGGCAACCGCAACCCGGTGACCTGGCTGGGCACACCGGCGTTCCCGGAGGCCGCGGCGACGGCGCTGGCCGATCCGCAGCTGCGCGCCAACCTGCGCAACGCCACCCACACGATCCGCGCGAAGCGGGCGAAGGTGGTCGGCGAACTGGACGACTGGGAGCGGCTGCGCGCGGCCGGCCAGGCGATCAAGGACGACGTGCTGGGCCACCTCGGCGAGTACCTGCAACGCCTGGAGCAGGCCGTCACGGCGCGCGGCGGCGTGGTGCACTGGGCGTCGGACGCGGCGGAGGCGAACCGGATCGTGCTGGACCTGGTGCGCGCCGAGGGTGCCGACGAGGTCGTCAAGGTGAAGTCCATGGCGACCGCCGAGATCGGCCTGAACGAAGCGCTCGCCGAGGGCGGCGTGACGGCCGTGGAGACCGACCTCGCCGAACTGATCGTGCAGTTGGGCAACGACCGGCCCAGCCACATCCTGGTGCCCGCGATCCACCGCAACCGAGCGGAGATCCGGGAGATCTTCCGCCGTGAGATGCCCGACGCGCCCGCCGACCTGGCCGACGAGCCCAGGGCGCTGGCCGAGGCCGCGCGGCGGCACCTGCGCCGGAAGTTCCTGTCCGCGAAGGTCGCGATCAGCGGCGCCAACTTCGGTGTCGTCGACTCCGGGTCGATCGTGGTGGTCGAGTCCGAGGGCAACGGCCGGATGTGCCTCACGCTGCCCGACGTGCTCATCACGGTCATGGGCATCGAGAAGCTGCTGCCCACCTTCCGGGATCTGGAGGTGTTCCTCCAGCTGCTGCCCCGGTCGTCCACCGGCGAGCGGATGAACCCCTACACGTCGATGTGGACGGGCGCGACCGAGGGCCAGAACTTCCACCTCGTGCTGCTGGACAACGGCCGCACGGCCACGCTGGCCGATCCCCGCGGGCGGGCGGCGCT
>DASZXM010000063.1:0-4128 GCA_035546415.1 Pseudonocardiaceae bacterium | reverse complement strand
TTCGTGGCGGTCAGCAGCGTGAGCCGCCCGCGGCCGCGCAGCGTCTCCAGGGCGGCCGCCCGCTCCGGGTCGTCCAGTTCGGCCAGATACCGCCCGCGGAACTCGGCGAACAGGTCCGGGTCGTGGCCGTACCAGCGCCGCAGCTCGTCCGACGGCGCGACCTGTTTGCACCACTCGTCCAGCGCGGCGGCCGCCTTCGACAGGCCACGCGGCCACAACCGGTCCACCAGCACCCGGGCACCGTCGTCCGGACCCGGTGGGTCGTACACCCGCGCGACACGCACCTCGGCAACCACCCGGCCCATCCTAGGAGAGGACGACCGATGGCACCCAGTCGAAACCGCGTGACCCCGATGGGCGACATCGTGGCCGTCCCACTGCGCTGTGCGTGGACCGGCAACCGGGGCGTCCTGCACGCCGGTCGGGACATCGTCCGCCAGCACGCGGGTGACCTGTGGATCACGTGCGTGCTGGAGTTCCGCGGCCGCTGGCGCGAGCAGTGGCTGCCGCACCGCTACACCCACCTGTACTTCCACGACGAGGCCGTGTCGTTCGCGGCGGGCCACCGGCCGTGCGCCGAGTGCCGGTGGGCCGACTACACGGCGTACCGCGACGGGTGGGCCGCCGGCCTGGGCGTGGACCCGCCGTCGGCGAAGCAGATGAACCACCGGTTGCACGGCGAGCGCATCGTGCGCGGCACGCACCGCAGGCTGTTGCACGACGGCGCCTGGGCCGACCTGCCCGACGGCGTGTTCGTGCTGGTGGACGACGTGCCCGCGGTGGTGGTCGGCGACCATCTCACCGAGTGGACCCATGAGGGCTACGGGACCCGCAGGCCCCGTCCGCGACGGGGCACGGCGACCGTGGTCACGCCGCCGTCGACGACGGCGGTGCTGCGGGCCGGCTACCCGGTGCGGATCGACGCATCGGCGACGTGACACCGTCTACTGTGGAGCGTGCGCGCGCAGTCGTTCGGCGATGCGCTCGGGCGTGGTGTCGTTGATCCAGACCTCCATGCCCGACTCCGAGCCCGCCAGGTACTTGATCTTGTCCGCGGCCCGCAGTACCGAGAACACCTCCAGGTGCAGCCACGCCAGGTCCCGGTCGGACCGCACCGGCGCCTGGTGCCAGGCGGCGATGTAGGGCAGCGGCTTGCCGTACAACGAGTCGAGCATGTGCAGTACCCGCAGGTAGACCGCTGCGAAGTCGTCGCGTTCCGCGTCGGTCAGCGCCGGCAGGTCCGGGACCTGGCGGTGCGGCACGACGTGCACCTCGACCGGCCAGCGCGCGGCGGCCGGCACGAACGCCGTCCAGTGTTCGCCCCGGTCCAGGACGCGTGTGCCGGTCGCGCACTCGGCGGCGAGCACGTCACCGAGCAGTGCCCGGCCGTGCTCCAGGCGGTAGGCGCGGGCCATGTGGAGCATCCGCCGCGTCTTCGGCGTGACGAACGGGTAGCCGTAGATCTGGCCGTGCGGGTGACTGAGTGTCACCCCGATCTCCTCGCCGCGGTTCTCGAACGGGAACACCTGCTCCACGCCCGGTGTCTCGCCCAGTGCTGCCGTGCGGTCGGCCCAGGCGTCCACGACCGTGCGCACCCGGGTCGGCGACAACTCGCCGAACGACTGGTGGTGCGCCGATGTGAAGCACACCACCTCCGCGCGGCCCAGCCCGGGCCGGGCCGGCACCAGCACCGTGTCCAGCACGGACTCGGTGGCCGTGATGTCGCGCGGCACGGTCTGCGCGAACGACGGGAACCGGTTCTCGAACACGACGACGTCGTAGTCGGACTCGGGGATCTCGGTGGGCCGGCCCGGGCTGCTCGGGTCCAGCGGGCACAGGTCGTCCGGCGGCTTGTACGTGCGCGTCTGGCGGTGCGCGGCCATCGCCACCCACTCGCCGGTCAGCGGGTCGCGCCGGATCTCCGAGTGCGGCTGCTGCGGCGGCAGGTCCCGGGTGTCCACCGCCGTGCGGGGCGGCGGGTCGGGACTGTCGTCGAAGTAGATGATCTCCCGCCCGTCGGCGAGGTGACGCAGGGTGCGGCGCGCGGTCACGCCGGAATTCTACTGAAGTCGACATCATCACGCCGGGTACCCGCAGGTGGCGCGCTACCGTGAGCCACATGCCCTCCCGCTTCCACGCCGTGCCGCCCACCCTCGACCTGCCGGCGACGGACCGGCGGATCATCGACTGGTGGCGGGAGCGGGACATCTTCCGGCGCAGTGTCGGCCAGGGCGCCGACCGGCCGCTCTGGGTCGTCTACGAGGGTCCGCCGACGGCGAACGGCGAACCCGGCGTGCACCACGTCGAGGCCCGCGTGTTCAAGGACGTGCTGCCCCGGTTCAAGACCATGAAGGGCTACTCGGTGCCCCGCCGGGCCGGCTGGGACTGTCACGGCCTGCCGGTGGAACTGGCCGTGGAGAAGGAACTGGGCATCAACGGCAAGTCCGACATCGAGAAGGTCGGCATCGCGGCGTTCAACGCGCGCTGCCGCGAGTCGGTGCAGCGGCACGTCGGCGAGTTCGCGGCGATGACCGAACGGATGGGCTACTGGGTCGACTTCTCGCACGCGTACTGGACGATGTCGCCGGACTACGTCGACTCGGTGTGGTGGGCGCTGGCGAAGATCCACGGCGACGGCCGCCTCGTGCGGGACTATCGCGTCACGCCGTACTGTCCGCGCTGCGGCACGTCGCTGTCCGACCACGAGGTGGCCCAGGGCTTCGAGAACGTCACCGACCCGTCGGTGTTCGTGCGGCTGCCGGTCGACGGTGACGTCGCCGGCATCGAGGGCGTCGACCTGCTGGTGTGGACGACGACGCCGTGGACGCTGGTGTCCAACACGGCCGTCGCGGTGCACCCGGACGTGATGTACGTCGTCGCGACGACGGACACCGGCACGTTCGTGGTGGCCGAGTCGCTGCTGGCGGCCGTGCTCGGCCCGGACACCCGGGTGCTGGCCCGGCTGCCGGGCAGGGACCTGGCCGGTGTGCGCTACCGGCGGCCGTTCGACCTGGTGGACATCCCGGACGCGCACGTCGTCGTGCTCGCCGACTACGTGACCACCGAGGACGGCACCGGTCTGGTGCACCAGGCGCCCGCGTTCGGCGCGGAGGACCTCGCGGTCGCCAGGGCCAACGGCCTGCCCGTGGTGAACCCGATCGACCGGGCCGGGCGGTTCGCCGAGGACGTGCCCCTGGTCGGCGGGCTGTTCTTCAAGGACGCCGACCAGGTGCTGATCGCCGAACTGGGCCGTCGCGGCCTCCTGTTCCGCGAGCACGGCCACGAGCACGCGTACCCGTTCTGCTGGCGCTGCCACACGCCGCTGCTGCACTACGCGCAGCTGTCCTGGTACATCCGCACGACCGAGATCAAGGACGCGCTGCGCCGGGAGAACGACCGCACCGCCTGGTATCCCGAGCACATCAAGTACGGCCGCTACGGTGACTGGCTGGACCACAACGTCGACTGGGCGCTGTCCCGGGACCGCTACTGGGGCACGCCGCTACCGCTGTGGCGGTGCCTGGAAGGTCACGTGACGGCGGTGCCGTCACGTGCCGAACTGGGCCGCCTCGCCGGTCGCGATGTGTCCACAGTGGACCCACACCGGCCCTACATCGACGAGATCTCCTTCGCCTGCCCGGAGTGCGGCACCGACGCCCAGCGGGTGCCGGAGGTCATCGACGCGTGGTTCGACTCCGGTTCGATGCCGTTCGCCCAGCTGGGCTACCCGCACGCCGAGGGCAGCGTCGCGGAGTTCGAGCGCACCTACCCGGCGCGGTTCATCTGCGAGGCGATCGACCAGACACGCGGCTGGTTCTACACCCTGATGGCCGTGGGCACGCTCGTGCACGGCCGGTCCGCGTACGAGAACGTCGTGTGCCTGGGCCACATCCTCGCCGAGGACGGCCGCAAGATGAGCAAGCGCCTGGGCAACATCATGCAGCCGATCCCGCTCATGGACACCTACGGCGCCGACGCGCTGCGCTGGTTCATGGCGTGCACCGGCTCGCCGTGGTCGACCCGCCGGGTGGGCGACGCGCCGCTGCGCGAGATCGTGCAGAAGGTGCTGATGACGTACTGGAACGTCACGTCGTTCTTCAGCATCTACGCCGCCCTGACCGACTGGCG
>DASZXM010000062.1:0-5170 GCA_035546415.1 Pseudonocardiaceae bacterium | reverse complement strand
CAGCACACCGACCAGCGTGATGTCGTCGCACGTCGGTTCGTCGACGTCGCCCATCGCCACCACCTCATCCACCCAAGTTCCGGCCGGAGTCCCACCCGACCGCTCCGGTTGGCGCCCACCGTACCGGCGCGCAACGCTCCGCGTTCGGATTCGGCCGAAGTCGTGCTCGGTCAGCCCAGTGCCCTCGGGTGCGCCGTCACGTAGACCTCCCGCAGGGTCGTGACGGTGACCAGGGTGTAGACCTGCGTCGTGGTCACCGAGGCGTGCCCGAGCAGTTCCTGCACGACGCGGACGTCAGCGCCACCCTCCAACAGGTGGGTCGCGAACGAGTGACGCAGCGTGTGCGGGGAGACGGGCGTCCGGATGCCGACCCGGTCGGCGGCCGTCTTCAGGACCTGCCACGCGCTCTGCCGGGACAGCCGGCCGCCGCGGTTGTTCAGGAACACGGCCGGTGTGCCGCGGCCCTTGGCGGCCAGGCCGGGCCGGGACCGCACCAGGTACGCCTCCAGGGCGTCCAACGCGGGCCTGCCGATCGGGACGAGCCGCTGCTTGCCACCCTTGCCGTCCAGCAGGACGGTCCGGTCGACGCGGTCCACGTCGTCCAGGTCCAGGCCGACGGCCTCGGAGATCCGGGCCCCGGTGGAGTACAGCAGCTCCAGCAGCGCACGGTCACGCATCGAGCGGGGCTCGTCGGTGCCCACGCCGTCCAGCAGCCGCAGCACGTCGTCCACGGGCAGCGCCTTGGGCAGCCTGCGGGGCAGCGACGGCGGCCGGACCTGACGGGCCGGGTCGACCTCGATCAGGCCCTCCAGCAGGGCGAACTTGTGCAGTCCCCGCACCGCGACGGCGGCCCGGGCGGCCGAGGACGCGGCCAGTGGCGGGTGCTCGGCGTCGCCCTCGCGCAGCGAGCCGACGAACGCGGCGATCCGCTGCTCGGTCACCTCACCGAGCTCGGTGACACCGGCAGCGGTCAGGTACCGCAGGTATCGGTGCAGGTCCCGGGTATAGGAGTCCAGGGTGTTGCGGGCGATGCCACGCTCGACCGCCAGGTGGTCGAGGTACTGGCGCAGCACGGCGACCAGCGGTGTCGCGATGTCGTGGACATCACCGCCGGCCGCCGCGTGCACGGTCACGACCTGCTGGCGAACCGCGTCGGCCGGTCCCGCCACGGCGCGTCGACCGGGCGGGTGGCCACGCCGTCGCGCAGCACGGCGTGCGCGGCGAGGATGCCGGCGGCCGACGACGAGTTCACCACATCCCCGGCCAGCACCATGCGCACCGCCTCCGCCAGCGGGAACCGGCGCACGACCAGGTCGGTCTCCTCGTCACCGGACGGCACCTCACGGTCCACGGCCGACAGGCCGCGGGCCAGGAACACCCGGACGACCTCGTCGGTGAACCCGGGTGACGCGGCCACGTCGACCAGCACGGCCCACTCCGCGGCCGCCAGACCGACCTCCTCGCCCAACTCCCGGGCCGCCGTGACGGCCGGTGCCTCACCCGCCTTGTCCAACAGACCGGCCGGCAATTCCCACAACCGGCGCGCCAGCGGATGCCGGTACTGGTGGATGAGCACCACCTGGTCCTGCTCGTCGACGGCGGCGATCGCGACGGCACCGTAGTGCTCGACGACCTCCCGCACGGCGACCCGGCCGCCCGGCATGGCCACCTCGTCGGCCCGCAGCGCGATGACCCGCCCCTGGTAGACGTCCTTGCTGCCGACCGTCTCGAACACGTGACTACCCGGCTCGGTCACAGCTGGGCACCCGCCAACTCCACCGGCAGCCGGTCGGCCGCCCGGTAGGCGATGGACGCGCCGACGAACGCCGCGAACAGCGGGTGCGGCCGGGTCGGCCGGCTCTTCAACTCCGGGTGCGCCTGCGTGCCGACGAAGAACGGGTGCTGGTCGGACGCGAGTTCGGCGAACTCCACCAGCTTGCCGTCCGGGGACGTGCCGGAGAACACCATGCCGGCCTTGGCCAGGCGGTCCCGGTAGGCGTTGTTCACCTCGTAGCGGTGCCGGTGCCGCTCGGACACCTCGGTCGCCCCGTACGCGGCGGCCACCAGCGACCCGGGCAGCAGCTTCGCCGGGTACGCGCCCAGCCGCATCGTGCCGCCCATGTCGCGCTCACCGGCGATCACGTCGGCCTGGTCGGCCATCGTGCTGATCACCGGGTTCTTCGTCTGCTCGTCGAACTCCGACGAGTCGGCGTCCTTGATCCGGGCCAGGTCCCTGGCCACCTCGATCACCATGCACTGCAGGCCCAGGCACAGGCCCAGCACCGGGATGCCGCGCGTGCGGGCGTGTCGGATCGCGCCGATCTTGCCCTCGATGCCGCGCACGCCGAACCCGCCCGGGATCAGCACGCCGTCCACGTCGGCCAGCGCCCGCGCGGCGCCCGCCTCGGTCTCACAGCTGTCCGACGGCACCCATTTCACGTCCACCCGGGCGCGGTGCGCGAACCCGCCCGCCCGCAGCGCCTCGGTCACCGACAGGTACGCGTCCGGCAGGTCGACGTACTTGCCGACGAGCGCGACCCGCACCGTCTCCGCCGGGTTGTGCACGCGCTCCAGCAGGTCGCCCCACACCGTCCAGTCGACGTCCCGGAACGCCAGGCCCAGCCTCCGCACCACGTACGCGTCCAGCGCCTCGGCGTGCAGCACCTTCGGGATGTCGTAGATCGACGGCGCGTCCGGCGCCGCCACCACGGCCTCGGTGTCCACGTCGCACATCAGCGCGATCTTGCGTTTCAGCCCGGCCGGGATCTCCCGGTCCGCCCGGCACACGATCGCGTCCGGCTGGATGCCGATGTTGCGCAGCGCCGCCACCGAGTGCTGCGTCGGCTTCGTCTTCAACTCGCCCGACGGCGCCAGGTACGGCACCAGCGACACGTGCAGGAAGAAGCAGTTGTCCCGCCCCACGTCGTGCCTGACCTGCCGGCACGCCTCCAGGAATGGCAGCGACTCGATGTCACCGACGGTGCCCCCGACCTCGGTGATCACGACGTGCGGGATCTCCCCGTCCGGGCCCGGCTCGGCCATCGCCCGGATGCGGGCCTTGATCTCGTCGGTGATGTGCGGGATCACCTGGACCGTGTCGCCCAGGTACTCCCCGCGCCGCTCCTTCGCGATCACCGTCGAATAAACCTGGCCGGTCGTCACGTTCGCGGTCCCGGACAACGACCGGTCCAGGAAACGTTCGTAGTGCCCGATGTCCAGATCGGTCTCGGCACCGTCGTCCGTCACGAACACCTCACCGTGTTGGAACGGGTTCATGGTGCCCGGATCGACGTTCAGATAGGGGTCCAACTTCTGCATGGTGACCCGAAGACCACGTGCGGTGAGAAGTTGACCGAGGCTGGAGGCGGTGAGCCCCTTGCCGAGTGAGGAGGCGACGCCCCCCGTGACAAAGACGTGCTTGGTCGTCCGCGCCTGAAGTACCAACAACGCTCCCCGTGTTCTCGGCCGGCTCGACGCATCGGCCAGCCTGACTGCCCACGGAATTTCACCGTATCACGAGTGACGCGGATCTCGACTCGACGCGGCTGGGGAGTTACGTGTCGTTCGTCCCACACGGGTCGCAACGTGGCTGGTCGGCGAGCCACGGACGATCAAGGCCACCGCCCGCGCGCCACCGGATCGGGTGACGCGCGGCCGGTTGGTCAGTCACCCTTCACGTTCACCAACTGACGGAGCGTGTGCCGGATTTCCACCAGATCGGCCGCGTCCGCCATGATCTGATCAATCGGCTTGTACGCGGCGGGAATCTCGTCCACGAATGCGTCCGTGTCCCGGTATTCGATGCCCGCCATCGCCTCCCGGAGATCATCCCGGGTGAACGCGCGGCGCGCCGCCGACCGCGAGTAGCTGCGGCCCGCACCGTGCGGCGACGAGTCCAGCGCCAGCCGGTTTCCCTTGCCGGACACCACATAGCTCGCGGTGCCCATGGAACCGGGGATCAGGCCCGGCTTGCCGTCGGTCGCCTCGATCGCACCCTTCCGCGACACCCACACGGTCTTCCCGAAATGCTTCTCCTGCTGGGTGAAATTGTGGTGACAGTTCAACCGCTCCGCCTCGGCCACGTCGGCGCCGATCCAGTCGGCCAGGCAGCCGATCACGCGGTCCATCATCTCCTCACGGTTGAGCAGGGCGAACTCCTGCGCCCAGCGCAGCTCACGGATGTACGCCCAGAACTCGTCGGTGCCCTCCACCAGGTAGGCCAGGTCCGGGTCGGGCAGCGGGATCCACCACTTCCGGCACAGCTCCTGGGCCACCCTGATGTGGCGCTGCGCGATCCGGTTGCCGACACCCCGCGACCCCGAGTGCAGGAACAACCACACCCGGTGCTCCTCGTCGGCCGTGACCTCGATGAAGTGGTTGCCCGAACCCAGGCTGCCCAGCTGCAGCGGCCAGTTCTTGGCGTACGCCGCCGGGTCGAACCCCGCCCGCTCGGCGTGCTCGGTCAGCGTCGCGACCCGCGCCCGCGCGGTGTCGGTGACCGCGCCGTTGTAGTGGCCCGCCGACAGCGGCACCGCAGCCTCGATCCGCTTGCGCAGGTCGGCCAGTGACCGGCCGGCGCCGGTGACCTCGGTCCGCGTGAAACCCGTCCGCACGGCGATCATGCCGCAGCCGATGTCCACCCCCACGGCCGCCGGAATGATCGCACCCAGCGTGGGAATCACCGACCCCACCGTCGCACCCTTGCCCAAATGCGCGTCCGGCATCAACGCCACGTGCGGGTGGATGAACGGGAGCGAGGCGGTCTTCTCGGCCTGTGCCAACGTGTTCGGTTCCAGGATCGACGCCCAGTTCATGAGTCGCCGGTTGATCTGCTCCATTCGCCACCGCTCCTTTCGCGTTCCTGTACCCCGGCAGTGAATTCCGCCACGGCGCCACCGCGACGCCGTGTCATGATCCGTAGCAACGGTATCCACCACGTCCACCGATTTGTGCTGGCAGCACCACCGACCCGCACGGTTTGGTGGGCGAAAGATTCGCGTAACAGCGACAAAAGTTGGCGAAGTGACCGGGGTCATACGGCTGCCGAACGGGTATGCTCGGTTCAGGCGCCGAAAAATGCGCCCCCGGCTGGTCCCCCCAACCGCCGGCTGGGTTCAGGGCCCTCGGTCGTAACCTCCCCCCTCGACGACCGGGGGCCCTCCGCGCCTTG
>DASZXM010000061.1:0-5381 GCA_035546415.1 Pseudonocardiaceae bacterium | reverse complement strand
GTCGAACGTCACGTCCCCGATCGTGACCGACGCGCCCGGCACCGCACCGCGCTTGGCCAGCGCGTCCTCGACGCCCAGGCGGGCCAGACGGTCGGCGAGGTAGCCGACGGCCTCGTCGTTGTCGAAGTTCGTCTGCCTGATCCACCGCTCCGGCCGCTCACCGCGCACGATGAACGCACCCGGCTCCTCCGGGTCCTCCTCGACGGTGAAACCGGAGTCGTTCACGGCCGCCGGGCGCAGCACGATCCGGGTCGGTTCAACGATGGGCTGGTCGGCGCGCGCCTGCTCCACGATCCGCGCCATCGCGAACGTCAGCTCCCGCAGCCCCTCCCGGGTCGCCGCGGAGATCTCGAACACCGGCAGGCCGCGCGCCTCGAACTCCGGGCGCACCATCTCGGCCAGGTCGCGGCCGTCGGCCACGTCGATCTTGTTCAGCGCCACGATGCGCGGCCGCCGTGCCAGGTCGCCGCCCAGCGACGGCGTGTACTGCGCCAGCTCCGCCTCCAGTGCGTCCACATCGGACACCGGGTCCCGACCGGGCTCCTCGGTGCCGCAGTCCACCACGTGCACCAGCACGGCGCACCGTTCGATGTGCCGTAGGAAATCCAGGCCAAGGCCCTTGCCCTGACTGGCACCCGGGATCAGGCCGGGCACGTCGGCCACCGTGAACACCGTGTCGCCTGCCGTGACGACGCCCAGATTGGGCACCAGCGTCGTGAACGGGTAGTCGGCGATCTTCGGCCGGGCCGCGGACAGCACGGCGATCAGCGACGACTTGCCGGCCGACGGGAAGCCCATCAGGCCGACGTCGGCCACCGACTTCAGTTCCAGCACCAGGTCCCTGGCCTCGCCCGGCTCGCCGAGCAGCGCGAACCCGGGCGCCTTGCGCGCCTTGGACGCCAGCGCGGCGTTGCCCAGGCCACCACGGCCACCGGCCGCCGCGACCAGGCGGGTGCCCGGCCCGGTCAGGTCGGCGAGCACCTCGCCGTCCTCGCTGAGTACCACGGTGCCGTCGGGCACCCGCAGTTCCAGGTCGCCGCCGTTCGCGCCGTCCCGGTTGGACCCCTGGCCCTGCTTGCCGTTCGCGGCCGTGGCGTGCGGGCGGAAGTGAAAGTCCAGCAGCGTGTGCACGCTCGGGTCGACGACGAGCACGACGTCACCGCCGCGGCCGCCGTTGCCACCGTCCGGGCCGCCCAGCGGCTTGAACTTCTCCCGGTGCACGGACGCGCAACCGTTCCCGCCGTCACCGGCGGCAACGTGGATCACCACCCGGTCGACGAATCGGGACACGAGCGTTGCCTTTCTCCTCGGTACTCACAACTCGGTACTCACAACAAACGAGGGGCGGGCCGGAGAACCGGTCCGCCCCTCGTGGGAAGCGCTGTCGCTGGCCGGTCTCAGGCGACCTCGGCCGGGACGATGTTGACGGTCTTGCGACCGCGCTTGATGCCGAACTCGACAGCGCCCGCGGCCAACGCGAACAGCGTGTCGTCCTTGCCCCGGCCGACGTTGACGCCCGGGTGGAACTTCGTGCCACGCTGACGGATCAGGATCTCGCCGGCCTTCACGACCTGGCCCCCGTACCGCTTCACACCCAGGTACTGCGGGTTGGAATCACGGCCGTTGCGGGAGCTGGACGCACCCTTCTTGTGTGCCATGGCTGTTCAGCTCCTACTTCGTGATGCCGGTGACCTCGACGCGGGTCAGCTGCTGGCGGTGACCCTGGCGCTTGTGGTAGCCGGTCTTGTTCTTGAACTTGTGGATGCGGATCTTGGGGCCCTTGGTGTGTTCGACGACCTTGCCGGTCACCGAGACCTTGCCCAGCGCGTCCGCGTCGGCGGTGACGTCGGATCCGTCGACGACGAGCAGCGCGGGGAAGTTGACCTCGGTGCCCGGCTCGCCCTCGAGCTTCTCCACCTGGACGACGTCGCCCACGGCAACCTTGTACTGCTTGCCGCCGGTCTTGACGATGGCGTACATCGGGACGGAAGTCTCCTGCTACTCGACGGTGACGGGGGCCACGCGTGCCCCACTGACGGACTGAATCTGCGATTCGGACCGCGGAGCCGGGCTCTCGCATGACAGAGCCCACCGGGATGGCGGGCCGCATACCAGATTACGGGGCGGTCCGAGGGGAGGTCAAACCGGGGTCTGATCTCCCCACTGCCCACCCTGACCAGCGGGCGGGCCGGCCGGCCTCGACGCGACCCGCCTGCGGGTCGGCCGGGGCGGGTTGGCCACGGCGACCGCGGGCGTGGGTACGGCGGCCTGCTGGTGGCCGTTGGTCGATGTGACGTCCGGCTCGTCGTCCTCGCCGGGCTCCCCGCCGGACTCCTCGGCGGCCCCGTCAGCCTGCGCCTCGGCCGACTCCGCGACCTCGGCGACGACCTCGGTGGCCGGCTCGACATCGGCCGGGACCTGGTCGGCGACCGGCTCGGGCACCTGCTCGACGACGACCACGCTGTCGGCGGCCGGCTCGGCGACGTCCACCACGGGCGCGGCCTCGACGACCACCTCGGCGTCGACCACCGGCTCAGCCTCGACCGCGGGCTCGACCTGCGCGGCGGGCTGCTCGACGGCCGGCTGTTCCGCCACCGGCTGCTGGGCGGGCTGTTCGACCGCCGGTTGTGCGACCGCGGGCTTCTCGGCCACCGGCTCGGGAGCGGGCTTCTCGGCGGGCTTCTCGGTCGCCGGCTCCTCGACCGGTGCGGCCTGCTTGGCCGCCTCCTGGTCGCCGTGCCGGTACCGGTTGCGGCGGCCGCCACCACCCTGTTGCTGGCCGTTGTTGCCGTTCCCGTTGCCGTTCCCGTGCGACGAACCGCCACCGGTCGGCGTCGGGTGTGCGTGCACCGGCGTCGTCGACACGATGATGCCGCGGCCCCGGCAGTGCTCACACGTGGTGCTGAACGCCTCCAGCAGGCCCGTGCCGACCCGCTTGCGGGTCATCTGCACCAGACCCAGCGATGTGACTTCGGCCACCTGGTGACGCGTGCGGTCGCGGCCCAGGCACTCGGTCAGCCTGCGCAGCACCAGGTCCCGGTTGGACTCCAGGACCATGTCGATGAAGTCGACGACGATGATGCCGCCGATGTCGCGCAGCCGCAGCTGGCGGACGATCTCCTCGGCCGCCTCCAAATTGTTGCGGGTGACCGTCTCCTCAAGATTGCCGCCGGAACCGGTGAACTTTCCGGTGTTGACGTCGATGACGGTCATCGCCTCGGTGCGGTCGATCACCAGGTAGCCGCCCGAGGGCAGCCACACCTTGCGGTCCAGCGCCTTGAGGATCTGCTCGTCGATCCGGAACTCGGTGAACACGTCGTTGTTGCCCACGTGCCGCTTGAGCCGGTCCACCAGGTCCGGCGCGACATGTGTGACATACGCCTCAATCGTGTCCCACGCGTCGTCGCCGGAGACGGTCAGCGCGGAGAAGTCCTCGGTGAACAGGTCGCGGACGACCTTGATCAGCAGATCCGGCTCCTCGTAGAGCAGCTGCGGCGCCTTGGCGTTCGGCTTGCCCGCGTTCTCCTTGATGACGTCCCACTGCGCGCGCAGCCTGCGCACGTCGCGGCCCAGCTCCTCCTCGCTGACACCCTCCGAGGCGGTGCGGATGATCACGCCGGCGTCCTCGGGCACGACGCGCTTGAGCACGTCCTTGAGGCGCTTGCGCTCGGTGTCGGGCAGCTTGCGGCTGATGCCGGTGGCGCCGCCGCCGGGCACGTAGACCAGGAAGCGGCCGGGCAGGCTGATCTGCGTGGTCAGCCGGGCACCCTTGTGGCCGACCGGGTCCTTCGTGACCTGCACCAGCACGCTGTCACCGGTGGACAGCGCCTGCTCGATCTTGCGGGCCTTGCCCTCCAGGCCGGCGGCGTCCCAGTCGACCTCGCCCGCGTACAGCACGGCGTTGCGGCCGCGGCCGATGTCCACGAACGCCGCCTCCATGCTGGGCAGCACGTTCTGCACTCGGCCGAGGTAGACGTTGCCGACCAGCGACCCGCTGCCGGCCGAGGTGACGAAGTGCTCGACCAGCACGCCGTCCTCCAGCACGCCGATCTGCACGCTGTCGCCGCGCTGGTTGACCACCATCTTGCGGTCCACCGCCTCGCGGCGGGCCAGGAACTCCGACTCGGACAGGATCGGCACCCGCCGCCTGCCGGCCTCCCGGCCGTCCCGGCGGCGCTGCCGCTTGGCCTCCAGCCGGGTCGAGCCGCGCACGCTGCGCACCTCGTCCTGACCGCTGCTCTGCTCGTGCCGCTCGGTCTGCTTCTCGTCGCGGCCGTCGCGGACGTGCACGACGGTGTTCGGCGGGTCGTCCTCGGTGGCGGCGTCGTCGGCCGAGCCCTTGCGGCGCCGACGGCGCCTGCGACGGCGGGTGCCGCCGCTGTCCTCGTCCTCGCCCGCGGCGGCCTCGTCCTGGTCGTCGCCCTCGTCCGACCCCGTGTCACCGTCCTCGGCGGCGGTTTCGGTCTGCACCTCGTCGCCGTCGTCGGCCGCGTCGTTCTGGCCACCCTTGCCCCGGCCGCGGCCACGACGGCCACGACGACGCCTGCGGCGGTTGCCCGCATCGTCGTCGTCGCCGCTGTCGGTGTCGACGTCCGCCTGCTCCTCGGTGACCTCGTCGGCCGGCTCCGGCTCGTCGGCCACCGGCTGCTCCACCGGCTTGGGCCGGGCGACGGGCGCGGGTGACGGCGGCAGGAACACCGGGGACGGGGCCGCGAACACCGGGGTCAGCGCGGGCGGCCGCACATCGGCGGCCGGCTCCGGCTCGGACTCGGGTTCGGACTCCGTGGCCGCCTGCTCGGCGGGTGCCGCGGCACCGTCGCCGAGCAGTACCTCGGCGACCTTGATGGCGACGTCGCGGTCGAGGCTGGACTGGGCGCTGCGGGCAGACTCACCAAGGCTGCTCAACGCGTCCAGGACGTCGCGGCTGCTGCGGTCGAGCAGCTTGGCCAGGGCGTGCACCCGGACCTTCGCCGGTAGGTCGGTCAGCGCGGGTGCGCCGAAATCCCCGCCGCTCGCGGCGGGATCGCTCGTGTTCGACATATGACTCCTCCGCCCCCGGGCGCGTCCTGGAAGACCCCGGTGCCACCGGCACCGAGCCTGGTCGAACGCGGCCGCGCAGGGGCCCTTTCTGTTCTGTCACCGCCGCGCGAGGCGACGGGAATCCTTGCCTGCGCCGGCTGGGTACCCGCTGAACGGGGTCAACCGGCAGGTCGGTCGGCGGCGTGTTGGCCGGGCTTCGGCTCCCCGACCACCGGTGCCGACTCCGGACCCCGGTCCGGGTCCAGTGGGTCGGCCAAGTGGCCTTCATCGTCGAGCCGCCCCTGGGCCGTCCGGACCGCCTTGGCGGGCACCGGCAGCGTCAGCGCGGCGACGACACGAAG
>DASZXM010000060.1:0-6133 GCA_035546415.1 Pseudonocardiaceae bacterium | reverse complement strand
TCACGGCCAAGTCGATGCCCCGCTTCAGATCCATCGGATTGGCGCCGGCCGCTACCGACTTGGCGCCCTCCTTGACGATCGCCTGGGCGAGCACGGTCGCCGTGGTGGTGCCGTCACCGGCCACGTCGTTCGTCTTCGTGGCGACGTTCTTCGCCAACTGCGCGCCGAGGTTCTCGAACGCGTCGTCCAGCTCGATCTCGCGGGCAATGGTCACGCCGTCGTTGGTGACGGTCGGACCACCGAACTTCTTGTCCAGCACGACGTGCCGGCCGCGGGGGCCCAACGTCACCTTGACCGCGTCGGCCAACCGGTTGACGCCGCGCTCCAATGCCCGACGAGCGTCCTCGTCGAAACTGATCTCTTTGGGCATCGCTTGCCTTTCTGATGCGTAACGCCCCGGCACCCCGCTGGGGGCGCCGGGGCGTTAGGCGTCGTTCGGTGACCGGACGTCAGTTGATGACGGCCAGCACGTCGCGGGCGGACAGGATCAGGTACTCCTCGCCGTTGTACTTGACCTCGGTGCCGCCGTACTTGGAGTAGATGACGACGTCGCCCACGGCGACGTCGACCGGCACGCGGTTGCCCTTGTCGTCGATCCGACCGGGACCGACCGCGAGCACCTTGCCCTCCTGGGGCTTCTCCTTGGCGGTGTCCGGGATGACGAGGCCGGAAGCCGTCGTCGCCTCGGCCTCACTCGCCTGGACAACAATCTTGTCCTCGAGCGGCTTGATGTTCACGCTCACCGGAATGACCTCCACGGGTCGTCGAAAGCGTTGGCAGGTTATTGCATGTATCGACGCCTGCCACCCCGCCGTCGCGGGTGCCGGGGCGGTCCTGGTGCCGTGCGACTAGCACTCTACCCACGGGAGTGCTAAGCCTTCAAGCAGGGTCCCCCAGCTTCCGTGGCCGGCGTGGCACCCGGCCTCGCGCGAGGCAGCGCTCACATCGCCGAGTAGGCCTCCACCAGCTGCCGCTCCGCGTCGTCCAGGTACACGACGAGCACCGCCGCCGCCTTGGCACGGTCATTCTTCGCCAGCAGGTCGAGGATCTCGCGGTTGCGGACCAGGTACGGCTCGTGGAACTGGCGCGGATCGGCCATCACGTGGAAGACCAGGCGCAGCTCGGCGAGGATGCCGCGCATCAGGTCGTCCAGCCGGGGGCTGGCCGCCAGCCCGACGACCGCCTGATGGAAGCGGATGTTGGCCGTGCCCAGGCCCTGGAAGTCCAGACGGTCCTCGGCGGCCTCGCCCTCCTCGACGGCGTCGGCGACCTTGGCCAGCGCGTCCACCGTCCACTTTCCGGACACGGCACCGCACTCGACGACCTTGCGCACCCGGTACAAGTCGACGACGTCGTGCACGCTCAACACCCGCACCGACACGCCCCGATACGGCTCGTGCAGCAGCAGCCGCTCGTGCGTGAGCAGGCGGAACGCCTCGCGCAGCGTGTTGCGGGAGATCTTCAGCTCACCGCCGATGGCTTCCTCGGACAGGCGGGAACCCGGCCGGTAGTAGCCCTCGGTGATGCGGTCGCGCAGGACATCGGCGACTCGCTCCGCGATGCTCGGCCGGTCGAGTGGCGAGTCGACGCTGGTCATGTCACACAGTCAACCACCTGACACAAGAATCAAACAACTTGGGTATTGCCGGATTGTTGAACAATCCCTAATGTGAGGAGTACCACATCGACTTCAGCGAGGTGTCCATGAGCACAACCTCGATCAACCAGCCCACCCGATCCACCGACAACTGGCTGACCTCACTCGGCCCGAAGGGCAGGCGCGCGTTCGCGGGCGCGTTCGGCGGCTATGCCCTCGACGCGTACGACTTCCAGGTGCTGCCGCTCGCGCTCGTCGCCATCGCGGCCTACTTCCATCTGTCATCCGGCCAGGCCGGACTGCTCACCACCGTGACGCTCGTCGTGTCCGGCATCGGCGGCGCGCTGGCCGGCGTCCTGGCCGACCGGATCGGTCGCGTCCGCACGCTGATGCTCACGGTCGGGACGTCCGCCGTCTTCACGGTCCTGTGCGGCCTCGCACCCAACTACCCCGTCCTGCTGGTGCTGCGCGGCCTGCAGGGACTCGGGTTCGGCGGCGAGTGGGCGATCGGCGCCGTACTGGTCGCCGAGTACGCGCTGCCGAAGTTCCGCGGCCGTACGGTCGGCTTCATCCAGAGTTCGTGGGCGGTCGGCTGGGCGCTGGCCGTGCTCGTCTACACGCTGGTGTTCGCGCTGGCCAGCCCGTCGACGGCGTGGCGGATCCTGTTCGTCACCGGAGCCCTGCCGGGTCTGCTCGTGCTGTACCTGCGGCGCAACGTGCAGGACGCCCCCGTGCGGGCGGACACCGAGCGGCCCAAGGGGAAGTTCACCGCGATCCTCGGCGGTGGCCTGGGCCGGACGACGTTCTTCGCGGCACTGCTGGCCACCGGCGTGCAGGGCGGTTACTACACGCTGGCCACGTGGCTGCCGACGTACCTCAAGACCGCGCGGCACCTGTCCGCCGTGGGCACCGGCGGGTACCTGGCGTTCGTGATCTCCGGTGCGTTCGCGGGGTACGTCACCGGCGGTTACGTCACCGACCGGTTGGGCCGCAAGCGGACCTTCGCCCTGTTCGCGATCCTGTCGGCCGCGCTGATGATCAGCTACACCCACGTCCCGGACGGCGCGAACTCCGTCATCCTGCTGCTCGGCTTCCCCCTCGGGTTCACCTCGTCGGCCATCTACAGCGGGTTCGGATCGTTCCTGGCCGAGCTGTACCCGGCGGTCGTGCGCGGCACCGGCCAGGGCTTCACGTACAACTTCGGCCGCGCGGTCGGCGCGTTCTTCCCGACCGTCGTCGGGTTCCTGGCCACGAGCTGGGGCATCGGTGCCGCGATGGCGTTCGGCGCGTTCGGTTACGCGATCGCCGTCGTCGCCCTGTTCGGTCTGCCGGAGACGGCGGGCCGCGAGTTGGTCTGACCTTTTCGTCCTGGGGAGCGCACCATGACAACCATGATTTCCATCCCGGACCCGGCGATCCTGAGTCCGGCCCAGGCCCGGCAGGCCTTCCGGACGGGCACCCGCCGGCCGACCGCGGGCTGGTCACTGGGCTACGCCCAGGCCAACCTGATCGCCGTCCCCGTCGACTGGGCCTACGACGTCCTGCTGTTCTGCCAGCGCAACCCGAAGCCGTGCCCGGTGCTGGACATCACCGACCCCGGCTCGACGAGCACCGTGCTGGCCCAGGACGCCGACCTGCGCACCGACCTGCCCGGCTACCGCGTCTGGCAGGACGGCGAACTGGTCGACGAACCGGTCGACGCGACGCCGTACTGGTCCGGTGAGCTGGTCTCGTTCCTGATCGGCTGCAGCTTCACGTTCGAGACGGCGCTGATGTCGGCGTGGCTGCCGCTGCGGCACGTCGAGCAGGGCACGAACGTGCCGATGTACGTGACGGACCACCTGTGCCGGCCGGCCGGGCGGCTGCACGGCCCGATGGTCGTGTCGATGCGGCCCATCCCGGGCCAACTGGTGGACACGGCCGTCCGGCTGACCGGTCGGATGCCGGCCGTGCACGGAGCTCCGGTGCACGTCGGAGACCCGGCGCGGCTGGGCATCGCCGACCTGGACCGACCGCAGTTCGGCGACCCGGTCCGGCAGGAGGCCGGTGACGTGCCGGTGTTCTGGGCGTGCGGCGTGACACCGCAGGCGGCCGTCATGGCGTCCCGGCCGCCGTTCGCGATCACGCACCAGCCAGGGCACATGTTCGTCACCGACGTGCCGGACACCGACTACCGGATCGCCTGACCTACTCGCGGACCCACAGGCAGAACGGGTGGCCTGCGGGGTCGAGCAGGACACGGACGAGGGGCTGCGGTTGGAACTCGGCGAGTTCGGCGCCCGCGTCGAGCGCGTACCGCACACCCTCGTCCAGGTCCCGTACCTCGATGTCCAGGTGCAGCATCATCTGCTGTTGCCCGGGGCCGCTGGGCCACGTGGGCCGGACGTAGGTGTCCGGTTCGGCCGCGAACGACAGCCCCGTGCCACCGCCCGGCGGGTGCAGCGTCACCCAGTCCGGTTCGTCCGTGCCGATCTCCCAGCCGAGCAGCGCCTGGTAGAAGGCGCACAGCTGATGGGCGTCCGGCGAGTCGAGGACGACGGCGGAGAAGTCCGTCCACGGGCGGTCGCCGGTCATGACAACGGCAGGGACGGGTCGGCGGAGATGGCCAGCTCGGACGGCGTCACCCCGGCCGCCACCAGGTGCACGCCCAGCGCGGCGACCATGGCGCCGTTGTCCGTGCACAGCTTCGGCCGTGGCACCCGCAACGTGATCCCGGCGTCGTCGCAGCGGGTCTGGGCCAGCGCCCGCAGCCGCGAGTTCGCCGCGACACCGCCACCGATCAGCAACTGGTCGATGTCCGAATCCCTGGCCGCACGGATCGCCTTGGCGGTCAACACGTCCACGACCGCCTCCTGGAACGACGCGGCGACGTCGGCGACCGGCACGTCCAGCCCGTCCCGCTGCCGCGCCTCCACCCAGCGTGCGACGGCGGTCTTGAGACCGGAGAAGGAGAAGTCGTAGATCGCGTCGCGGGGGCCGGTGAGGCCGCGCGGGAACGCGATCGCGGCGCCGTCACCCTCCTTGGCGGCCCTGTCGATGTACGGACCGCCGGGGAACGGCAGGCCGAGCAGCCGCGCGACCTTGTCGAACGCCTCGCCCGCCGCGTCGTCGATGGTCGCGCCCAGCGTGTCGATCGGCTGGTCCAGCGCCGTGACCCGCAACAGGCTGGAATGTCCGCCGGAGACCAGGAGCGCCAGGCTCGGCCGGTCCAGCGGCCCGTGCTCGACGGTGTCCACAGCGACGTGCGCACCGAGGTGGTTGACGCCGTAGAGCGGCACGTCCCACGCTGTCGCGTACGCCTTGGCGGCGGCCAGCCCGACCAGCAGCGCACCGGCGAGACCGGGGCCGGCCGTCACGGCAATGGCGTCCACATCGGATGGTTTCGCGCCCGCCACATCCAGTGCCCTGGTCACGGTCGGCACCATGGCCTCCAGATGGGCCCTGCTGGCCACCTCGGGCACGACACCACCGAACCGGGCATGCTCGTCCACACTGGACGCGATCTCGTCGGCGAGCAGCTCGACGGTGCCGTCGGCGCGGCGCCGCACGATGCCGACGCCGGTCTCGTCACAGGACGTCTCGATGCCGAGGACGACTAGGTCGCCGTTCACGATGTCTCTTCCTTCTCCTGAGCCGGCCGGCCCATCGTGTACGCGTCCGCGTTGGACGGCTGGTAGTAGCGCCTGCGCAGGCCGAGCTTGACGAAGCCGTGCGCCTCGTACATCCGGATCGCGGCGGCGTTGTCCGTGCGAACCTCCAGGAACACCGGCGCGGACAGGTCGTCGGCGATGGCCAGCAGGCTGCGCAGCAGCGTCGTCCCGATGCCCCTGCCCTGCCATTCCGGGTCGACGCCGATGGTGTGCACGCTCGTCTCCGCGTCCGGCGGCCTCCCGACGACCGACAGACCGGCGTAGCCGATGAGCAGCCCGTCGGCGGCGTAGGCACCGAAGTAGCGGTGGCCGGCACGCAGTTCGGAGCGGAACACCGACAGGCTCCACGGGTCGTCCGTGGGGAACAGCACACGCTCCAGTTCGGCGCAGCGGCGCAGGTCGGACTCCCGCAGCGGCGCGATCCGCGCGGCGACCGTCGTCACGTGCGGACCGGCTTTCGTGGACCGGGTTCGACGGCGTCGGGCCGACGCAGGTACAGCGGCCGGAACTCGCCCGGCGTCTCCCGGTCGAGCAGTTGGGCGGCGGCGACCCGGACCAACCCGGCCGGCGACGGGTAGGCGGGTTCGACCACCGTCCTGCCGAGCACGTCGGCGTACTTGACGGCACCCTCGCCCGCGGCTGTCGTGGCGTCGGCGTCGACAGCTGTGGGAGCGGTGACGTTCGGGCCGGTCAGCCGGTTGCCGTCGGCGTCGTAGGCGGCCCAGTAGACCTCTTTGCGGCGCGCGTCGGTGACGACGACCAGCGGTTTCTCGGTGGCGTCGCTCGCGATCGCGTCGAGCGTGCACACGCCGTACACCGGCTTGCTGAGGGCGTGGCCCAGCGCGGCAGCGGTCACCATGCCGACCCGCAACCCCGTGAACGGGCC
>DASZXM010000059.1:0-3206 GCA_035546415.1 Pseudonocardiaceae bacterium | reverse complement strand
CGCCAGTCGTCACCGGGCCGCGATCGCCAGCCGGGCCTGCGCAGCACCACGAACGGGGTGGCCGCGTCGGCGGCCGCACGGGCCGCGTTCGCCGTGATCGCCGCGGCGAACGGGTGGGTGGCGTCGACCACCGCGTCGACGCGTTCCGCTCGCAGCCAGTCCGCCAGGCCCGCAGCGCCGCCGAACCCACCGACCCGTACCTCGCCGACCGGCAGCAGCGGTGTGTGCACCCGGCCGGCCAGCGACGACACGACGGCCACCCCGTCGGCCACCAGGCGGTCGGCGAGCCGCCGCGCCTCACCGGTGCCACCCAACAGGAGGACCCGCACGGTCACCGCCCCGACCCGGGTTGCATGCTGACCACGTGCGGTACGGCTGGACGACCGGGGCGTGTGCCACCGCGGCGACCACCGCCGCGTACACGGCGCTGCTCACCGGCGAGTTCCCCGATCCGGTCACGATCACCCTGCCCAAGGGTCAGCGGCCAGCGTTCGCCCTGGCCACCGAGGAACTGCGGCCGGACGCCGCCCGCGCGGGCGTGGTCAAGGACGCGGGCGACGACCCCGACGTCACGCACGGCGCCCTGGTCGCCGCCACCGTCCGGCACGGCACACCGGGCAGCGGCGTCACGTTCGTGGCCGGCCCCGGCGTGGGCACGGTGACGAAGCCGGGCCTGCCGCTGGCCGTGGGGGAGCCGGCCGTCAACCCGGTGCCGCGCCGGATGATCGGTGACCACGTCGCCGAAGTCGCCACCGCCCACCACGGTTCCGGTGACGTCGTCGTCGAGCTGAGCGTCGCCGACGGTGCGGAACTGGCCCGGCACACCTGGAATCCCCGGCTCGGCATCCTGGGTGGACTGTCCATCCTGGGCACCACGGGCATCGTCGTGCCGTACTCGTGTTCGGCGTGGATCGACAGCATCCGGCGTGGCATCGACGTCGCCCGCGCGATCGGCCACCGGCATGTGGCCGCCTGCACGGGAAGCACGTCCGAACAGGCCGTCGTCCGGCTGTACGGCCTGCCCGAGGACGCCCTGCTGGACATGGGCGACTTCGCCGGGGCGGTGCTGAAGTACCTGCGCCGCCACCCGATCGACCGGCTGACCGTCGCCGGCGGCATCGGCAAACTGGCCAAGCTGGCCGACGGGCACCTCGACCTGCACTCCGGCCGATCCCAGGTGAACACCGACTTCCTGGCCACCCTGGTACCCGCCGGCCTGGCCGACCGGGTACGCGCGGCCACCACCGCGCTGGACGCGTTGCGCGCCTGCCAGGACGCGGGTGTCCCACTCGGCGACGTGGTCGCGGCCCGCGCCCGGGACACGGCACGGGACGTCCTGCGCGGCGCGCCGGTCGAGGTGGACGTCGTCGTCGTGGACCGCGCGGGCACCGTGGTCGGGCGCTGTTGACACGTCGTTCACAGTAAATGAGCTGCTACTTTCGGCGGCTGATTTGTCCTGTGGACAACCGCGATCGTCGGTCCGTGCGATTCCTCGGTGCGTGCCTGTTGGTTCTCGCGTTCCTCGTGCCGGTCGTGCCCGCTGGTGCGGCACCCGTGCGGCCGCATGCCGTCGTCGACGGACATGCCCGGTTCCAGGTGATCACACCCACGCTGATCCGGCTGGAATACGCCGGCGACGACCAGTTCCAGGACTCGCCGACGTTCAACGTGCCCAGCAGGAACCTGCCCACCGCGTCCTACACCACGGATGTGGTGAACGGCTACCTGGAGATCCACACCGCCGGCCTGACCCTGCGCTATCGCGAGGGCAGCGGTCCGTTCACCTCCGCCAACACGTCGGTCCAGCTCGGATCGACGACCGCGGCGCCGGAGTTCCCGTCGTACTGCGTGTTCGACACACCGTGCCAGGCGGAGGACGGCCTGCTCACCGGTTCCGCGTCGAACGCCTACGACCACAACGGCTACACGGGTTCGGGCTTCCTGGCCGGCTACACGTCGACCGGCGCCGGGCTCACCCAGGACGTGTCGGCGATCCCGTCGGCCGGCACGTACCAGCTGTCCGTCCGGTACGCCAACGCCACCGGCGGCGACGGCCAGTCCACCACCCGCACGTTGGCCACGACCGTCGACGGCAAGGCGGGCCCCACGCTGACGCTGCCGGTGACCGGTTCCTGGGACACCTGGTCGACCGCGTCCGTCACCGTGTCGGTCGGCGCGGGTACCCACACGGTCGGCATCGCGCAGACGTCCGGCACGTCGGGCAACGTGAACCTGGACAGCATCGCGCTCACCCCGGTCGGCGCCGGCTACCCGGCCGACACGGACCCGTTGACCACCACCGGTTACGGCGCCGGTCCGGCCAGTGTGCTCGGCGGCTGGGACCGGTCGCTGGACAACCCGGACGTCATCCCGATGCCCGAGCACCCCGGCATCCTGGACCGCGACGGCTGGTACCTGCTGGACGACACGCGCACCGCGCTGCTGTCCGGTGACCGCCCCTCGCACGGCAGCCAGCCCTACCAGGACGGCTACTTCTTCGGCTACGGCCAGAACTACAAGCAGGGCCTGACCGACCTGAACACGCTGACCGGTGGTACCAACCTGCTGCCGCGGTCCGCGTACGGCGTCTGGTACTCCCGCTACTACGCCTACACGACGTCCGACTACGAGAACACGCTGCTGCCCACGTTCCGCTCCACGTTCACGCCGATCGACTGGCTCGTCGTGGACACCGACTGGAAGTCACCGTCCCAGTGGAACGGCTGGAACTGGAACCCGGCGCTGTTCCCCGATCCACAGGGATTCCTGGACTGGACCGAACAACAGGGCCTGTCGGTCGCGATGAACATCCACACCTCGATCGCGGGTAACGACCCGAAGTTCGCCACCGCCAACGCGCAAGCCGGTGGCCTGGCGTCGGAGGGCGGCGACGGCAACTACGACTTCGACTGGTCCAAGGCCGCGCAGTTGCAGGCATACTTCAACCTGCACCAGCCGTTCGAACAGCAGGGCGTGCGCGAATGGTGGCTGGACTACTGCTCGGGCTGCGGCGCGTCGCTGGCGTCCGACCCGCACGTCGCGTCGGACAACTTCATCAACCAGGCCTACGCCGACGATGGCACCGCACGCGGACTGCGCGGCTTCTCGTTCGCCCGGATCGGTGGCGACGAGTCCGGCGGCATCCACTCCAACTTCGCGATGGGCCCGTGGTCGGAGCGGCGCGACACCATGCAGTTCACCGGTGA
>DASZXM010000058.1:0-10454 GCA_035546415.1 Pseudonocardiaceae bacterium | reverse complement strand
GAAGTTGGTGTCCGGGGTCAGGCCACCGATCGACAGCGCGGCCACGCCCGCGGTCAGGGCGGCCAGCGCCACGGCAGTGCGGATCCAGATGCGGCGCGGGTGGCCGCCGACGTTGTCGGTGATCCGCTGCCACAGGCCGGCCGGTGCCTCGTCGGCAGCGGTGGCGTCCGGCCGGAAGCGCGGTATCCGGGGCCACAGCAGCCATCGCCCGGGCACCACCAGCAAGGCGGGCAGCAGGGTGGTCATCACCAGCAGGCTCGTGGCGACCGCCACAGCCGCGACCGCGCCCAGGCCGCGGGTGGAGTTCATCTGCGCGGACAGCAGCACCAGGGACGCCAGGACGACGGTCGCCGCGGACGTCGCGACCGACGGCACCGTCCGGCGCAGCGCCACCGCCATCGCGGCATGCCGGTCGGCGTGCCGACGCAGTTCCTCCCGATAGCGGGAGATCAACAGGAGGGCGTAGTCGGTGCCGATGCCGAACACCAGCACGGTCAACAGGAAGCTACCGGTTCCGCTCACCACGAGCCCGGTGTGCGCGGCCAGCAGGTACACCCCACCCTGGGCGACCACCGCGCCCGTGCCGATCGCGAACAGCGGTGCGAGCAGCAGGAGTGGGCTGCGGTAGGTGAGCAGCAGGAGGATCACCACGATGCCGAGGGTGACGGCGACGAACGTGCCGTCCAACTGTCCGTTGGCGGCACTGGCGTCGGCGCGGGAGGCGACCGGTCCGGTGGTGAGCACGGTCAGACCGGCGTCATCCGGTTCGTCCACAAAGGATCTGACGTGCGCGACCAATGCGTTGATGTAGTCGCTGTCCGGCAACCGGTTCGCGGGCACCGGCATGGTCAGCAGCGCCGCCGCGTGGTCCGCCGCGAACGCGGGGGCGGGGATCGGCGCGTCCGCCAGACCGGCCAGGGTGCGTCGGTCCGCGGCCACCACGGCACGGTCGGCAGCGGTCAGGCCGCCGGGCCGCGCGTAGGCGACGACCAGTTGGGTGGTGGTCGCGGTCACCGGGAACTGGGCGCGGGCCACGGCGATCGCCCGGGTGGCCTCCGCGTCGTGCGGCAGCCAGTTCGTCTCGTCGTTGTCCACGGCACCCGCCGTGTTCCCGGCGAGGATGCCGAACACCGCGATGATCCCCAGCCAGCAGGCCAGCGACACCCACTTGCCGCGGCGGCCGGCCACGATGCCTGTCAGTCGGCTTGTCATGCGGCAAGCCTCGGGTGGTCACCCCGTCGCGGTCGTCAGCAGCTGACCGGATTTCGCCGTGCACACCTGCCGTACGCCCGCGTCGGCATCACGGCTCGGGAACGGGCAGGCCGTGCTGGTAGGCGAACACCACAAGTTGGGTCCGGTCGCGCGCCTGCATCTTCGCCATCGCACGGCTGACGTGCGTGCGGACGGTAGCCGGGCTGACCACCAGACGCGTGCCGATCTCGGCGTTGGACAGGCCGGCCGCCACCCAGCCGACGATCTCGCGTTCCCGCTCGGTCAGCGCCGCCAGTCCCGGGTGCGTGCGGCGGACCGGGCCGCCGGTCCCGGCGAACCGTGCGATCACCGTCCGGGTCACGGTCGGCGAGAGCAGTGACTCGCCCGCCGCCACGACCCGCACGGCGCGCAGCAGTTCACCGGGCTCGCAGTTCTTGACCACGAACCCGGACGCCCCGGACCGCAACGCGTCGAACACGTACTCGTCGATCTCGAACGTGGTCAGCACGATGACCCGGACCCCGGCCAGGTCCGGATCGGCGAGGATCACCCGCAGCGCCTCGATCCCGTCCATCTCGGGCATCCGCACGTCCATCAGCACCACGTCCGGCCGGACACGCCGGACCTCGGCGACAGCGGCGACCCCGTCAGCCGCCTCGCCCACGACGTCGATGTCCGGCTCTGCGGCGAACAGGGTGCGCAGGCCCAGCCGGACCAGCGCCTGGTCGTCGACCAGCACGACCCGGATCACCGGACGCCGGCCAGCGCCCGGTAGGGCAGCAGGGCGTGCACCTCGAAACCACCGCCCGCCTTCGGTCCCGCCTGCACGGTCCCGCCCACGGCGCGGGCGCGTTCCCGCATGCCGGCCAGGCCGCGGCCCTCCCGCTGCCCGGGTGACCCGCCTGCTCCGTCGTCGACGATCGTGAGCCGCACGGCGCGGGGTTCGTAGCACACGCGCACCGATGCGTGGCCTGCCGCCGCGTGGCGCAGCACGTTGGTCAGGGACTCCTGCACGATGCGGTACCCGGCCGCGTCTACCTGCGCCGGCACGGACACCCGGTCGCCCTCGACGGTCACCTCGACCGCCAGCCGTCCGCTCGTCACCGCCCTGGCCAGGGCGGCGACACGGTCCAACCCCGGAGTCGGCCGGCCGTCCACTGTGGGCAGTACCGTCAACGCCGTCCGCAGCTCGTCCAGTGCCTGCCCGCTGGCGTCCTTGATCAGCCGCAGGACGGGCTCCACCTGTGCCGCCTGGGCATGGTCCCGCAACACGTGCAGCGCGATCCCGGCGTGCATGTTGATCACGGTGAGCCCGTGCCCGACGGCGTCGTGCACATCCCCGGCGACCCGCAACCGCTCCCGGTCGGCGACCCGCTGGTGTTCGGCGGCGACGAGTTGGGCGCGCACCGCCCGGTACGCCCGCACCGCCGTGCCCGCGACCCACGGCAGAACGGACCAGGCGAGCGTGACGGCGGCCCCGTCGACGGTGAGGGCGGCGCCCAACACGCCGACCTCGACCGGCACGAACACCGCGACGGTCGCGGCACACACCCACGCCGACACCCGTGGCGGCCGCCACGCGGCCACCGAGTAGATCGCCACCCCCACGACCTGCACGATCGGGCCGAACGGATACCGCAGCAGCAGGAAGACCACGGTGGCGCCGAACGACACCCCGAACGTGACCACCGGGTACCGCCTGCGCATCGCCAGCACGGCGACCGCGACACCGACCAGCCCGAAGCCCCACGCGTCCATCGACGCGGTGCCCGCACGGGCCGCGTCGACCGACCCGGACACCGTGCCCGCGCCGACCAGTAGCGCGAACAGCGCGTCCACGAACACCACGTGGTCCGCGGCCACCCGCCGCGCGACCAGCCACCAACTCACCAGACGTGCGGCCGACCGGCCCGACTCCGACGTCACCGTTCGACACTACGACCGGCGCGCGTGCCGCGCGTCGCCGTTCTGACGTAATCGGCCCGCACAGCCTGCGTAGGCGCGGTCGCGTCGGCCGGTCAGAGCGTGTGGGTGAGCGCCTGGAGGCCGAGGCTGGTCGCCGCGACCAGGACCCACAGGCAGCCGCCGAGCAGCAGCGGCCGGGCGCCCGCGCCCCGGATGGCGCCCCACCGCAGCGACAGCCCGATACCGGCCAGCGCGACCGTGATCAGGAACGTGCCGGCGTGCGTGATGTCGGGCTGCCACCCGCTCGGCACGCCGCCCAGGGTGTCGAGCGCGGACATGGCCAGGAAGCCGAACAGGAACCACGGCACGACCCGGCGCCAGGGCACGCCTGCGGAACGCGCGGTGGCCGGGTCCGCCGTGCGGGCGGCGCGGCGTGCCTGCCAGATCCCCAGCGCCAGGACGATGGGGATGAGGGTCAGTGTGCGGGTGAGTTTGACGACCACGGCGTACGGTCCGGCCGTGGCGGCGAACGAGTAGGCGGCGGCGACGACCGATGACGTGTCGTTGACGGCCGTGCCCGCCCACAGGCCGAACGAGTGCGGGCTCAGGTGCCAGGCGTGGCCGAGGGCGGGAAACAGCAGGACCGCCGCGACGTTGAAGGTGAAGATCGTGCCGATCGCGTAGGCCACGTGTGTCTGCTTGGGTTTGACCACGGCCGTCACGGCCGCGATGGCCGACGCGCCGCAGATGCCGGTGCCGACACCGATGAGCAGCTGCGCGTCGCCGCGGACGCCCAGCGCCCGGCCCAGCACGGCGGCGCCCACCAGGGCGACGGCGAGCGTGCCGAGCATCACCGGCAGCGAGCCGATGCCGACGGTGGCCACCTGGCGCAGCGACAGGATGCCCCCGAGGACCACGATGCTGGCCTGCAGCACCGGTTTCGCCGCGAAGTCGAAGCCCGGCCGCAGGTCGTCGCCCGGCCGGATCAGGCCGGCCAGGACCATGCCGACCGTGATGCCCAGCACCGGCGCGCCGACCACCGGCCGGAAGGTGCCCAGGTGAGTGGCCGCGACCGCCACGACGACGGCCAGCGTGAGACCCGGAATCACCTGTCGCGCCCGAGTGGACACCGCGTCGGGCATGCGTCGCGGAACGGCTGGAGCGTCCGTGGGAGTAGCGGCGGGTGATCCGGTCACCTGTCCACAATGGTGTCGGACGCCGTGGTTCGGTAGGCGCATACCGGCGCACAGGTCATAGCCGGAAGGAATGACCGAGCCCGGCCGATCACCGAGGGATCGGCCGGGCTCGCAGGTGAGCACGACGCGGTCGGCCGCGCGGAACGCCGCCGGCCGCGCTCGTCACTTCGGGTCGAGCACGAAGACCGGGATCTGCCGGTCCGTCTTCTTCTGGTACTCCGCGTAGGGCGGGTAGGCCGCGACCGCACGCTCCCACCACTCGGCGCGCTCGGCGCCGTCGACCTCACGGGCCACGTAGACCTTGGTCACGGTGCCGTCCTGCAGCGGGAACTCCGGATGCGCCTTGATGTTGTAGTACCACGTGGGGTGCTCCGGGGCGCCGCCCTTGGAGGCCACGACCGCGTAGCTGCCATCGTGTTCGACCCGCATCACGGGCGTGTAGCGCAGCTTGCCGGTCTTCGCGCCGCGCAGCGTCAACAGCACGACCGGCGAGCCGGCCACCTCGATGCCGTCCGTGGTCCCGGTCTCCAAGATCTTCTTCGTCTGGCCCTGCACCCACTCCACGGGGCTCAGTTCCGCAGTCTCGTCAGTCACTCCGTCATCAACGCCATTCGGTCCGCTGTCATTCCGTCGCGCTCCGTGATCGGTGTCTCCGACGCCGACTGTATCCTGATCACTGCGTGGCGGCGCGCCGCGGCAGCCGCCAGTTCGGCCGCACGTAGTGGCACGTGTAGCCGTCCGGGTAGCGCTGCAGGTAGTCCTGGTGCTCCGGCTCGGCCTCCCAGAACGCACCCGCGGGCGAGACCTCGGTCACCACCTTGCCCGGCCACAGGCCCGACGCGTCGACATCGGCGATCGTGTCCTCCGCGATCTCCTTCTGCCGCTGGTCGACGTAGAAGATGGCCGACCGGTAGCTCGTGCCGACGTCGTTGCCCTGCCGGTTGCGGGTCGTCGGGTCGTGGATCTGGAAGAAGAACTCCAGCAGCTCACGGTAGGACGTGATCGTGGGGTCGAACGTGATCTCCAGCGCCTCGGCGTGGCCGCGGTGGTTGTAGTAGGTGGCGTTGGGCACGTCGCCGCCCGTGTAGCCCACCCGCGTGGACACCACACCGGGACGCGAGCGGACCAGCTCCTGGACGCCCCAGAAGCACCCTCCCGCGAGGATCGCCTTCTCGTATGCCTGGCTCGTCATTCGTCCTTCTCATCGCCGGGGTGCCCCCGCCGGGGCACGTCACATCAAGTGGAACGCACACCCGGCCGGATTTGGTCCCGCAGGCCGCCCGACGGGCCGGACGCTCGTGTCCGACCGTGGTCGCGGTCACCCCGTGGCGTGCGAGACGCCCGCGGCTTCCGGTGCGTGCTCGTGCTCGCGGCGGTGGCCCAACACGAGCACGGTGACCAGGCAGCACAGCAGTGCCGCCCCGCCGGACACCACGTATCCGAGCGCGTAGCCGCTGCCCAGCGCGTGCAGCGCGATCGAGGACGCCTGCCCGGGCGCCGTGGTCGGCGGCTGATCGAGCACGGCGAACGGGCTGCCCGCCGCGTGTGCCACCTGACCCGCGGCGGCCTTGACGTCGGGGGCCAGCGACGAGGACGCCAGGGAGCTGTCGAACGTGCTCGCCGCGCGGGCCGCCGCGACCGCGCCGATCACGGCCGGGCCCAGCGTGAACCCGAAGTCGCGCAGCATGCTGGTGGTGGCGCTGGCCATGCCGGCCAGGTGCTGCGGCACGGTGCCGACGACCGTGTCGGTGACGGAGGAGACGGCGAAGCTGAACCCGACGCCGACCAGGCCCAGCGGGACGATCAGCGAGGGCAGGTTGGTGTTGGTGATCGGCAGGGTGCTGGCCAGGAAGTCGCCGACCGCCATGAGCAGGAAGCCGATGCTCAGCACCCAGCGCGGCGCCAGCACGGCCATCAGCTTGCGGGTCAACGGCAGCAGGAAGATCGTCAGGCCGGACAGCAGCAGGAAGGCGACGGCGGTGCGCAGTGCGCTCTGGTGCTGCACCGGTCCCATGCGCAGGCTGGTGGAGAACGCCGTGCCCAGGAAGGCGAACATCCCGACGACCGTCACGGCGGCCGCCACCGCGAACGACCGGTTGCGGAAGAGATCCAGGCGCAGCAACGGGTTCCGGACCCGCAGTTCCACGATGACGAACAGCGCGATGAACACGACGGCCGCGATGAACGCGCCGACGACCATCGGGTTGCCCCAGCCGTCCGACGCGCCCTGGATCACGGCGAACAGCAGGGCGAACAGGCCGATGGCGATGGTGGCCTGGCCGGCCAGGTCCAGGGAGCGGCCCTCGGGGGAAGCCGAGTCCTGGGCGGTGAACCAACTGACCACGATGTCGCCGACGGCCAGGATCACCACGACGAAGAACGCCCAGCGCCACGCCCCGTAGGTGGCGGTCAGGCCGCCCAGCAGCGGAGCGAGGAAGTTGCCGGTGGACAGGATGGCGGCCCACAACGCGATCATCCGGGCGCGTTGGGCGTGGGTGTTCAGTTGTGCCACGAGCATGGCCAGGGACGTCGGGAACAGCGCGGCACAACCGATGCCGGCGAGGATCTGGCCGACCCACATCTGGTAGACGCCGGTCGTGGTGCCGGCGACGAGTTCGCCGATCGCCAGCATCGCGGCCCCGCCCATGAGCAGGCGCTTGCGGCCGAAGAGGTCACCCAGCACGCCGAAGGTCAGTTCCAGGACCGTGATCGGCAGCAGCGAGCAGTCCGAGATCCAGGTCAGCTGGGAGCCGATGGGGTGCAGATCCTCCTGGAACACGCCGTTGAGCGTGGCGGGCATGGCCAGGCCGATCTGCGCGAGGCAGACGGCGAACAGCGCGGCCACGATGGTGCCGGTCCGAAGTGCGTTCTGGCTGATGTCGGCGGAGTCTCGTTCGGTCGTCATTGACGTCCCTCGCTCAGGGCCGTAGGGCCGGATGTGCGACGGACCGTAAACCGTTTCACATTATGGCGCAAGGCTCGGTGACGATATCGTTGACAATCCGGGTCGGGCATCATGGCCGTCATCACCGGTCGTGAAGGAGAAGGCGCATGTCATCCGTTGCTGGCGAGTCCCTGGAGCGGGGAGCGGCAGGGAAGGAGCAGGCCGTGCAGGCGCTGCGCCAGGCGATCCGCAACGGCGACATGGCCCCCGGCCAGCGCCTGGTCGAGTCCGAGCTGGCCGAGACGTTCCGGGTCACCCGCGCCAGCGTGCGGGCCGCCCTGCTGGACCTGACAGCCGAAGGGCTGGTCGAACGCATCCCCAACCGCGGCGCCCGGGTCCGGTCCGTGTCACTGGCCGAGGCCATCCGGATCACCGAGTGCCGGATGGCCCTGGAGGGCCTGTGCGCCGCCAAGGCCGCCGAACACGCCACGGACGAACAGATCGCGCACCTGATCGACGTCGGCGAACGCCTGCGGGCGTGCGTACAGGCCGGCGAGCCGCTGAAGTACTCGGGCATCAACCAGGAACTGCACCGCTACATCCAGGAGATCTCCGGCCAGGACGTGGCCATGGGTCTGCTCGGCAGGCTCAACGCCCAACTGGTGCGCCACCAGTTCCGCCTGGCTCTGCAACCCGGACGCCCCCAGGTGTCACTCGCCCAGCACCTGGCGATCGTCGAGGCGATCCGCGACCGCGACCCGGAACGCGCCGAACGCGCCGCACGCCAGCACCTGGTCAGTGTCATCGAAGCGCTGGGCGCGGTCGAGACCGGCCAGCACTGATCCGGCTCCCAGGTTTGCCGGCCGCCCCCGCCCGGGTATGGAACGTATGTTCGACTTCCAGGAGGAGGGTCATGCCTACGACGGACGGCGGCGTCCAGCAGAACCCGGAGAAGGATCCGGAGGACTGGACGACCGGTGACGAACCACTGACCGGGGCGCAGGAGTCGTACCTGAACACCCTGGCCCAGGAGGCCGGCGAGTCGGTGCCGGACGGGCTGACGAAGGCCGAGGCGTCCTGCAGGATCGACGAACTGCGGCAGCGCACCGGCCGCGGCACCTGACTCCGGGACTCGCACCGCGTTTGACGACGTCGACCACGGGTATGCCGCCGCCATGGCGACGAGAGCGGTGGTGATCGACCGGTTCGGCGGCCCGGACGTGTTGGAACTGCGTGAGATCGACAAACCCGCACCGGGACCCGGGGAGATCCTGGTGCGGGTGCTCGCGTCGGGCACGAACCCGGTGGAGGCCAAGATCCGCCAGGGCGTGGCAATGCCCGACCTGCCGCTGCCCGCCGTGCTCGGCGGTGACGTGTCAGGCGTGGTCGAGGCCGTCGGGCCCGGGGTCGCGGACTTCGCGGCAGGCGACGAGGTCTTCTACACGCCCGAGCTCGGACAGGCTGGCAGCTATGCGGACTACAACGTGGCAGCGGCGGCCATCGTGGCGCCCAAGCCCCGGGCGCTGAGCCACGTCGAGGCCGCCGCCGTGCCGTTGGCCGGGGGCACGGCGTGGGAGGCGATCGTGCGGCGGCTGGCCGTCCGTCCCGGGGAGACGGTGCTGGTGCACGCCGGAGCGGGCGGTGTCGGTTCGTTCGCGGTGCAGTTCGCCGTCGCGGCGGGGGCGCGGGTGCTGGCCACGGCCGGCCCGGACGGCCAGGACCTGTTGCTGGAGCTGGGAGCGGTGCCGATCGACTATCACAAGGACGACCCGGTGCGGGTGGCCCTGGACCACACGGCCGGTGTCGGCGTCGACGCGGTGCTGGATCTGGTGGGCGGCGAGAACCTGGTCGCGAGTTCGGCGGCCGCCCGGCCGTTCGGCCGGCTGGCGACCGTGCTGGCCCCCGCAGGCGAACTCACGCACCTCTACCAGCGCAACCAACAGCTGCACGGGATCATGCTGACCCGCGAACGCCGGCGCCTGGAGGAACTCACCCCGCTGTTGGAACGGGGCACGGTGCGGCCCGTCGTGCGGGACGTGCTCCCGCTGGAACGGATCCGACAGGCGCACGAGCGGCTCGATTCCGGGCACGGCAAGGGAAAGACGGTGCTGAGCCTCACCTGAGGGAGGGGCCGGGCAAGCGCTGTCCACTTCGGCCGGTCGACACGTCGCCGACAGTGCGCCGGCCTGCCGGATGTTTGCCGATCCGGTGGTCGGCTACCCACTGTCAGTGCAGTGCTGGCCGGCTGCGTGGAGGGACTGATGGAGGAGGGCTACCAGGAGGTCCTGCTGCGTACGGTGGCCCGGGTGGCGCGGGCGCTGCGGGCCGGCGAGGTTCCGTTCGCGTTGACGGGCGGTTGTGCTGTCTACGCCCGGGGCGGTCCGGCGAGCAGCCACGACGTCGACATCCTGGTGCGCGAGCAGGACGTGCCCGCCGCCGTGAGCACCCTCGTGGCCACCGGGATGCGGGCGGCCGACACGCCGCTGGACTGGCTGGCCAAGGTGTACGACGGGGACGTGCTCGTGGACCTGTTGTTCCGGCCCAACCAGCGGCCGGTCACCGACGACACGCTGGCCAGGGCCGAGACGGTGCGGGTCGGTGCCGCGTCGCTGCCAGTGGTGACCGCGACCGACCTCGTCGTGGACAAGCTGTTGGTGTTCGGGCCGCACCGCTGCGACTTCGGTGAGGTGCTGCCGGTCGCCAGGGCGTTACGTGAGCAGATCGACTGGCTGACCGTTGCCAAGGAGACGGCCGAGTCCCCGTTCGCCGAGGCGTTCCTGCTGTTGCTGGACCGGCTGGACATCGCGACCCGGGCGCGGAGGGAGTGACCGATATGGACCGACCACCGCAGTACGTCGCGGCACAGCTGCGGCGGACGTTCGCCGAGGACCCCAGGACGGCCGAGCAGGGCGTCCAGGTCGAGGTGCGCGGCAGTGAGGTGTTCCTGCGCGGCGACGTCACCTGCGCGGACCGCCGGGACGTGCTGGCCGAGGTGGCCGGTGAGGCGCTGCCCGGCCACACCGTGCACAACGAGGTCCGGGTCGTGCCCGGCGCGGCGCCCGACGGTGCGGAGGAGCTGCGGTGATCAGGATCGCCGCCGTCGGCGACGTGCACCTGGCCGAGGACACCCGTGGTTCGCTGCGGTCGGCACTGGAGTCACTGCCCGAACGGGCCGACGTCCTGCTGCTCGCCGGTGACCTGACCAGGCACGGCTCAATGGACGAGGCGTGGGTGGTCGCCGACGAATTCGGTGGGCT
>DASZXM010000057.1:0-2271 GCA_035546415.1 Pseudonocardiaceae bacterium | reverse complement strand
GATCCAGCTGGAGACCGGCATCGGCCAGACGTTCGAGCACCTGGACTACCAGGCCAAGAACGCCGCCTTCAAGGCGCACCCGGAGCTGCGCACCGCGCTGTCGCTGTGCGTGAACCGGCAGGACATCATCAACAAGGTCGTCGCCGACGTCGACCCGGACAACAAGCCGCTGGGCTCAGTGTTCCTCATCCCCACCGAAACCGGGTACACCAACCACTATTCGAAGACCGGCAACGGCAACGTCAACCAGGCCAAGCAGGTCATGCGGCAGGCCGGCTGGACGATGGGCGCCAACGGCTTCTTCCAGAAGGGCGGCCAGACGGCGACCATCACCATCGGACACAAGTCGGTCGACCGCCGTGACGCGACCGTGCAGGCGATCCAGGCCGAGTGCAAGCCGGCCGGCATCCAGGTTCTGGACTTCGTGAGCGACAGTTTCAACGGAAAGAACCTGCCCGCGGGTGACTTCCAGGTGGCGCTGTTCGCGTGGACCGGGTCGGCGTTCAAGTCCGGTCTGGACGGTGCCTACGAGACCGGCGGTGGCGGCAACTACCAGAACTACAGTGACCCCAAGGTCGACGCGCTGATCCAGCAGGCGGACGGCGAAACCAACTATTCGAAGCGGTTGCGGGAGCTGAACCAGGCCGACCAGTACATCGCCCAGGACGGCTTCACCCTGCCGCTGTTCGCGTTGCCCGAGTACGCGCTGACCGACGGTTCGATCGTCGCGACACAACAGAACGGCAAGACCGAGCCGGTGTCGGACAACGAGGCGTCCAGCGGTGTCCTGTGGAACGCGTTCAGCTGGCAGCGCGCCTCGTAGCGGACGAGCCCCGGTCGGTGTCCCGGTGCGGGTCAGCGGCCCGCGGTGGTCGCCGCCGCCGTCGCGATGTCGCGCAGGTACGTGCGGCGCGCCCGGACCAGCGTGAGCAGCCCGGCGGCGACCACCGGCACCAGCATCACCACGAACGTCGCGGCCAGGGCGTCGGCCGGCGACCGCCCGCCGTGGCCCAACCGGGTGGCCAGATAGCCGAAGAGCACCGGACCGACGGCCGTGAGCGACAACCGGAACACGGTGCGCACGCTGTCCGCGCGGCCGCGCAGGCGCGGGTGCATCGTGTCCAGCCGGGCGGCGTCCAACGGCGGGTTGATCGCGCCCAGACACGCGGCGCCGAGGGTGAACAGCGGTACGGCCGCGGCAAGACCGGTGGCCAGCATCGCCGGCGTGAACGCCGCCGCGGCGGCGAGGAACGCGGTGCCGCCCGTGAGGATTCGTCCGGTGAGGACGCCACGGCGGATGAGCCGGTCGGCGGTGAAACCGGCGGCGAGCACACCCAGCACCGACCCGAGTCCCAGCCCCACCAGCAGGCTGGTGCCGGTTGTCTGGCTCAGGCCGAACCGGTCACGCAGGTACTCCACGCCGAACGTCTGGATGCCGGCCAGGTAGCAGTAGCCCAGTGCGGACGCGGCGATGAGCACCCGGTTGGACCGCACCCGCAGGATGTGCCGGAGCGCCCACCACAGCGACTGCCCGCTCGGGTCGGCGGTCAGCACCCGGTCCGGGTCGGGCCGGACACCGGCCAGGGCCACCAGCACGGCCAGGTCACCGGGGCGGCCGTCGGGGAGGTCCGACCCGCCACGCGCCGGCTCGGGCAGCCGGGCGGCCAGCACGGCGGCCAACGCCAGGCTGGTGCCGGCGAGGAACACGAATGCCGCCCGCCACGACAGGACCTCGGCCAGACTGCCGGAGACCAGGAAGCCGACGGCCACGCCCAACAGTTCGCCGGTCAGCACGAACCCGTAGACGCGGGCCCGTTCGGTGGCCGGCACGAAATCGCCCAGCAGCGAGGCCACGGCGGGCGTGGAGATCGCCACCACGGCGCCCAGCGCCAGCCGGGACAGCAGCAGGAACTCGAACGAGTCGGCCGCGGCGGACACCGCCATCGCCACGCTCCACAACACGATCGCCCGGCACAGCAGGCGGGTGCGCGAGCCGACCCGGTCGACCAGCACCCCGGCCGGCAGGGTGGTGACGGCGCCGATCCCGGTGGACGCGGCCAGCAACAGCCCGACCTGGGTGTCGTCGATGCCCAGCGCTGCCCGCAGCGGCACCGCGATCGCGCCGACGGTGGCGGTGTTGGCCGAGTCCAGCGCGAGCACGCACGCCAGCAGCGTGACGACCCGCAGCCGGGAGACCGAGGTGGTCACCGTCGCCATGGTCCCAGCATTCACCGTGCCGACCGGATACGCACGCCCGACGACGGCACCCAC
>DASZXM010000056.1:0-12150 GCA_035546415.1 Pseudonocardiaceae bacterium | reverse complement strand
CGCCCCCCCCCCCCCACCGCCGTGTCGGTCAGCTGATCGCGGCCGCGAACAGGTGCAGGTTCGCGTTGTCCGGCAGCGTCACCAGGGCCACCGTCTTGCCGGCCGTCAGCGGTATCGCGCTGTAGTACACGCTCACCATGTGGTTCGGGTCGAGCGTCGAACCGGCCGGGATGTTCCAGTGCGGTATCGTGGCGACCAGTTCGTCACCGGCGACCGCCGCGTTGGCGTACCAGTCCGACATCGTGACCGTTCCGGTCGACGTCGTCCCGTCCGTGTACGTGACCGTCACGGGCGCCGTCTGCGTCCCGAACGCTCCCGCGCCCAGGAACGCCAGCCGGGTCCCGCTGCCGGCCATCGCCACCGTCTGGCCGGACGCGGCCACGTTGTCCGGCGTCGCCGCCGGCACGTTCGGCCACGTGAACGCGACGCCGTCGTGGCTGACCGTGGCACCCGGTGTCAGGCCGACCGAGGCCAGTGCCTGCGCCGAGTAGCTGTAGCCGCCGCCGTCGAAGCTGGCGCCCGCCGGGTCGGCGTCGTCGCTGATGCCGGTGTTGTTCACCGCCGCCGCCAGCGACGCGTAGGGCACCTGGACGGTCGCCGAACCCGTGACCGCCTGCCGGTGGCCCTCGCCGACATACGTCGTCCGCACGGCCAGCGACACGTCACCGGCCGCCGCGTCCGCAGGCGCCGTCACGTGCCACGTGGCCGTCGCCGTCCCGCCGGGCCGGACGTCGACCGGCCGGGACGCCGGGCTCACCGCCCAGCCGGCCGGCGCGGACAGCGCCAGCGACGCGCGCCGCACGGTCTGCGTGCTGCCGTTGGTGAACGTGGCCGACACCGTCGCCGTGTCACCGGCCGCCAGCACCGACGGTGCCGTGACGTGGACGTAGCGCGGGCCGGTGGTGGTCGTCACCGCGAACGAGCCGTGCAGCGGCAGGTTCGCCGACGAGTCGCCGACCATGATCTGGTACTTCCCCGCCGCCGCCGTCCAACTCTGCGCGTTCGGGTCCCAGTAGGACACGTCCCTGGTGTCCAGGCTGAACGTGACGTGCTTCGTCTGGCCCGGCCTGAGCTCGACCTTCTGGAAGCCCTTCAGCTGCTTCGGCGGTTCGGTCGCCGACGCCGGTTCACCCAGGTACAGCTGCACCACGTCGGCACCGGCGCGGTGCCCGGTGTTGGTGATGTCCGCCGTCACCGTCTCCCGGCCGTTCGGCGCCAGGTTCCCCGGACCGACTCGCAGGTGGCTGAACCGGAACGTGGTGTACGACAGGCCCGCGCCGAACGGGAACAGCGGTGCGATGTCCTTCGCGTCGTACCAGCGGTAGCCGACGTCCAGGCCCTCCGAGTACTGCACCTGGCCGTTCACGCCCGGCCACTGGGCCGCCGTCGAAGCCGGCACGTCGGTCAGGCTCTTCGGGAACGTCACCGGCAGCTTGCCCGACGGGTTGGTGTCGCCGAACAGCACGGACGCGATCGCGGTGCCGTCCTCCTGGCCCGGGTACCACGCCTCCAGCACGCCCCGCACCGAGTCCACCCACGGCATGGTGACGGCGGAACCGGTGTTCAGCACGACGACCGTGTTCGGATTGACGGCCGCGACCGCGCTGATCAGGCTGTTCTCGTCAGCCGGCAGGTCGATCGAGCTGAGGTCGGAACCCTCGGACTCGAAGTCGCTGGCGAACACCACGGCCACGTCGGACGCCTTCGCCAGCGCCACCGCCTGGTCCTGCAGCGACGGCTGGCCGGGCACCTGCCAGCCCAGGTGCACGATGTCGTCGCCACCGTTCTGGTAGTAGTCCACCTCGACCGGCACCGACTGGCCCGCGGTGAGCGTGACCGTGCCGGTCTCGGTGTTCGCGGCCTGGTCGCGCCAGTTGTCGATGATCTGCTGGCCGTTCACGAACAGCCGGCTGCCGTCGTCGCTGGTCAGCGAGAACGTGTACGTGCCGGTCGCCGGCGCGGTGATCGTGCCGGTCCACTTCACCGACCACTGCGTGGAGTTCACGCCCGGGCCCGGCGACACCGCCGAGTTGGGTCCCCACGCGAAGTCGACGTTCGGGTCGGTGCGGGTCAGCACCGGGTCGCCGGACAGCGTCATGTCGTTGTAGTACTGGCCGTTGAGGCCACTGCCGAACGCCGACGCCGGCACCGGCGGCAGAGCCGCGCCGGACGTGCCCTGCGCGTACTGGACGTCCACGGTCGAGCCGGCGCGCGCCTTGATGCCGTCGAAGGGCGTCACGACGTGCGGTGCGACGACGGCCGCGCTGCCGCCGCCGGAACTCTGCGCGCCCGCACCCGCGTCGTCACCGATCACGGCGATCGACTTCGTCCTGCGGGTGTCCAGCGGCAGCACGGAGTTCGTGTTCTTCAGCAGCACGGTGCCCTGCTCGGCGACGTTCTGGGCGACGGCGGCGTGCTGCGCGTCGGTGACCACAGCGGACGGTGAACCGGTCGGCGTCCGGTCGAACAGACCGAACCGGAACTCCTCGGTGAGGATGCGGGTCACCATGTCGTCGAGCCGGGACAGCGGCACCTGGCCGGCCTGCACGGCCGTCTTCAGGGCGGCGCCGAAGTACGAGTCGTCCGGCATCTGCATGTCCAGACCGTTGTTCGCCGAGTTCACGGTGTCGTGCGTCGCACCCCAGTCGGACGTGATGAAACCGGGGAAGTTCCACTCGCCCTTGAGCACCTGGTTCTGCGTGTACGCGTCGGCGCAGGCGGGGGAGCCGTTGATGTAGGCGTAGGAGCACATCACGGACGACGCGCCGCCCTGCTGGACCGACTCCTCGAACTGCGGCATGTAGATCTCGTTCATCGTCCGGTCGGAGATGATCGCGTCGTCGGTCGAGGTGTTGCGGTTGGTCTCCTGGTTGTAGACCGCCCAGTGCTTCACCTGGGCCAGCACGCCCTGGCTCTGCACGCCCTTGATGTCGGCGGCGCCGATCTGGCCGGACAGGTAGGGGTCCTCGCCGAGTGACTCGAACGCCCGGCCCCAACGAGGGTCACGGACGATGTTGACCGTCGGCCCGAGGTCGACGTTGGCGCCCTTGCCCCACTGCTCGTTGCCGATGACGGCCCCGTACTGCCTGGCCAGTGAGGGGTCCCAACTGGCCGCGGCCGCGACCGGTGCGGGCAGCTGCGTCACACCGGTCATGCCGTCGCCGACACCACCCGGTCCGTCCTCCAGGTTCAACGCCGGTATGCACAGGCGGGCGTTCGCGGGTATCTGCCCCGCGTACGGCGAGGACACGCCGTGCACCATCTGGATCTTCTCGTCGAGCGTCATCCGGCTCAGGACCTCGGCGGCCCGCTGCGCGGGCGACGCGTGTTGCCCCACCCATGGGCAGGCGGGGTTCACGGCACCGGCCGCCTGGGCCGGTAGGGAGATCGCCAGGCCACTCACAGTGGCCGCCACGACCGTCAGGACGAGCGACAGTCTTCTGTACTTCACCATCGAGACTCCACTTCACGGTGGGGAACCTCGGGAATAAGTTGCGGGTCGCAACATATCTCCGAAACCCCAGGTAGCGGAAGGGCCGTTCGGTGGCTTCGATCAGCGTGGCCGCATCGGTCCTGGTGCGGGCACGGTTCCGGAACAACGACCGCGCGGGTCGCCGCCATGATCGGGCTTCGGTTGGGCTATCGCCTGGTGCCCGCGGGTAACGAGCCGGGCGGCCGGGCCGATGGCAGAGCGTGTCCACCAGCGACGTGGCGGTGACCGGTCGAGCCGCAGGTGCCGGACTGCCCAGCGGTCCGCTACGCGTTCACGTGCGAGCCGGTGACCGCCGGATCGTCGCCGTCCTGGACACTGGCCGACCGGAAATGTCGCCTATTTGTCCACCAATTGGCCAGCCGGTGCTCGTGTTCGCAGCGATACTCGGCACTGGTGATTGCTCCGATACGACGCGATCGCCGCTGCCGCGGGGAGGGCTTCCATGGAGTACTGCCCGTTCGACGTGGAAGTCGACCCGGCGCGGTTCGGTCTCGTGACGCGGCGGGTGGACACACGCTACGGGTCGCTGGCCGTCCGCGCCAGTGCACGCCGTGAGTCGGACACCGCGACGCTCTACATTCATGGCGTGGGCGCCGACTGGACGACCTGGACGCCGGTCATCCAAGCCGAAGCGCAATGTCGACTGGCGGTGCACGACCAACTGTTCGTCAACCTGCCCGGATTCGGCGACGCGCCGAACGAACTCGGCCGAATCGACATCGCGGACGTCGGGGCGACCTTTCTGTCCGTGGTGGCCGAACTCGGCTATCCGAAAGTGCGTATCGTCGGTCATTCCATGGGCGGATTCCTGACACTGGACATGGCAAGCAGATATCCGGAACGCATCGAGTCGATCCACATCGTCGCGGGTTCCTACTTCTCGATTCTGCGGAGCATCCAACACCCGATCCTGAGTTTCAGGTGTTCGCCGATGGTAGCCGGGACGTTCGGCCTGCAGTATCTCCTGGCGCACACGGGTTCGTTCGAGGTGTCGACGCTGCGGGTGCTGTATCGCCTCGGCATGTTTCGCTGGCTACTGCCTCCGTTCGCGAGCCATCCGCGGCTGTTGAAGGAATCGGTCGTGCGGGCTCTCTGTGAACAAGTCAACCCCCGCGGGCTCCTGCTCACGGCGGCGAATGGTCACGGATACGACGCGGATGCCCAATGGGCCAAGGTGCGTTGCCCGATCCGGGCGGTGTTCGGCGCGCAGGATCGCGTGGTCCCGCGTGCGGACATGGCTGAGTTGAGCAGGTGCCAGCCGACGGCGGACAGCAGTGTCATCCCGGACGCCGGGCACCTGATGCATATCGAGCGCCCCGTGGAGGTCATCAGAGCGCTACGCCTCTGGACGACCTGACCAGCAACACCGAACCGCCCCCGAGAGAAGCGATGAAGACTACCGGCGACCTTGCGAACCGACAAGAACACGGCTCACCGGAGACCGAGCCACGACCGCGACAGCCACGGCTACGTCCACTGCTGCGCGCGGGGAGAGAATGGCTCATTCGGGCTGCCGTCAGAGGGCGGAAGTTCGGCCGGCGCTGGGCGCTCCTCCCGACGCCACCACGCCAGGGCGATCCGGTCGGTTGGCAGGAGACGCTGACACTGACGCTCGCTCCCATTCTCACCTTCGGCTTCGTGTGCCTGGTCACCGGACTGGCCGGCGTCGCATATCAGTCCGGGTGCAACAGCATCTACAACTTCTTCGCCAGTCTGCTCTTCCAGCCGATCGAACCGTCGACCTGCCGGACCGTTCCGTTCCTGTCCGACATTCCGACGATCATCCTGTCGTTCACCTCACCTGTCGCCCTGGTGGTGTTCCGACTGGTCCGACGCAGATTGCACGGTCTGATCCCGGCGCTGAACGCGACCGGGCTTTTCGATGCCGGGAGTTCGACCTCGGAGCGCACGGTGGCGCTGATGCGCGACCTGAAGCGCGCGGTGGATCTGACACCGGTGGGCCGGTTCATGGTGTTCGTGGTCGCTTTGATCCTGGTGACGTGGCTGTACTGGCGGAACCTCATCGACGGCCATCTGTTCGACACCTTGGCCAGTGGTCGCGCGGACGCCGCCGCGCTACGGACCACATGGTGGGCCAACTATCATTATCATCCGGTCCTGGCAGTCGTCTGCATTCTGCTCGGTGCGATCGGCGGTAACTATGCGTTGCGCACCGGCCTGCTGTACTACATGGTCGGCATCGCGCTCTACACGACACACAAGGCGTCCATTTTCAACGCGGTTCGGTACGTCCCGAAATGGCAGGACAAGAGTTACGGCTGGGGCCCGCTGACCCAGGTGCTCAAACTGTTCTACATATCGACCATCGCGCTGGCCATGTCGATGGTGGCGATATTCGACATGCTCCGCAACGTCGGCTGGACGCTGTGGGTGGCGATCGGGGCCGGTATATTCGGCCTGCTCGCGAATCTGGTGATCATCGGCGCCGCGCTGTACCAGGTGATGACAGGTCACGACGCCGTCGGGAACCGGTTGCGCGAGCGCCTGACCCGCCATAACCGGCATGGATGGGCATCGGTACCGCCGGAGGAGTACATCACGACCACGATGGAACTGGCCGCCTGGCGGAAACTGCCGGTCGGCAGTGTCGTCGGCAACACGCTCCGGATCATGCCCGGCGTGTACGCCTTGTTCCAGTTCGTCCAGAAATTCCCCGGACTCAAGCCGTAGCACGGGGTCGTAGCGGGATGATCTCGTATCGCGCGGGGGCCTTGTCGATCAGTTCGCCGACACGGTCGCGCGTGCTGGCGATCACGGCGTTGTGCGCGGTGGCGTCGTCGAAAGCGGTTCGGCTCGCCCAGCGCATGTGGTTGATCACCTGTGTGCCGTCGAGACTGCGCAGCAGGTGCATCGACAGCAGGCCGGGGATCGTCGACGGGTCGCCGGCGTCGCGGATGCAGTCGATCAGGGCCTGCTGGTTCTCCGGCCGCACGGTGAAGACGTTGATGGCGAGCACGTCGCCTGTGGACTCGATGATGTTCACGGATTCGAGGTTAGGCGCTGAAGTGTGCCGCATGTGTAACACTTGGGCGGTGCGTGCCCACCGCTCCGACGCCCGGCGCAACGACGAACTCATCCTGCGCGCGGCCGCGCGGGTGCTCGCGGAGGACCCGGGTGCCACGATCCAGCGGATCGCCGACGAGGCAGGCGTCGTGCGGCTCACCGTGTATCGGCGGTACCCGAACCGGGATGCCTTGCGCCAGGCCATTTTCGAAGCCGGGGCGGTGGAGGCGCACCAGGTCGTGGCGAACGCGGCCGACGGCGATCCGGTCGGCGCGTTGCGGGAGTTGATCGTGGCGATGGCCGCGCGGTACCCGTTGCTGTCCGTCGGCACCGATCTGCAACCGCTCCCGAACGATCCGCGCCGCCCGACACCGCCACCCGCCAGCCGGGCCATGCAGCGGGCGGTGCTGGATCTCGTGCGCCGCGGGCAGGAAACCGGTGCGCTGCGGGCCGACCTGCCGCCCGAACTGTTGCCCCAGGCGATCGTCGGCACCCTGCGGATCGCGCTGCGTTTCGCGCGCGGCTCGGGAACCGATCCGGGCGACGTCGGTCGGCAAGTGGCGGATCTCCTGCTGGACGGATTCGCACTACCATCACGCGGTGGCGAGATATCACGTGAGGCAGATAGCGTTTGACGGCAACCGCCTGGACACGATGATCGACTTCTGGATCGACGCCCTGGGCTACGAACTGGACCACCGCACGGACGAGTACGCGGTACTGCGCGACCCGGACGGCGTGGAACCGCGCATGTTCCTGCAGAAGGTGCCGGAACCGAAATCGGGGAAGAACCGGGCACATGTGGACATCGAGGTGACGGACGAAAGCGAAGCCGTCGACCGGATGGTGGGGCTGGGCGCCCGGGTCCTCTGGCGTGAGGACTACACCTCGCACGGGTGGACGGTGCTGGCCGATCCGGAAGGCAACGAGTTCTGCGTCGGCCATTTCGGCTGACCGCGAAACCGCCGTGTGGACGCGGCATCCGCGCGCGGCGTCAGCTCGTGCCGTCGGCCCGATTCGCGACCGCGGCGCCGAATGCGTGGGACGCACCTACCCGGCGGCGTCTCAGTGCACGTGGTCCTGCCAGTCCGATGGCACCCGGTCGGCCGGGCCGGGGGCCGGTTGCGTCACCGGGCGGTGTGCCGGCGCCGCCAGTGAAGGGCCGTCGTAGAACTGTTCGGTCCGGTAGTTCCAGAACCATGTCTCGCCCGGCTCGAAGCTCTGCACGAACGGGTGGCCCGTCGCGGCCGCGTGGGCACTGGCGTGTTGGGCCGGTGACGAGTCGCAGCAGCCGATGTGGCCGCACTGGGCGCACCGGCGCAGGTGGACCCACCAACCGCCGGCCGCGTCACACTCGACGCACCCGGTGCCGCTGGGGGCGACGCTCGGATCGATGCCCGGCACGGTCATGAAGCAACCTCCTGTGGTGGGACGAACGGGATACGGACCCGGAACCGGGTGTTTCCGGGCTCGGACTCCACCGACAGGTCACCGTGGTGCTTGTTGACCACGATCCGCCAGGAGATGTCCAGGCCCAGACCCGTTCCCGAGCCGACCGGCTTGGTGGTGAAGAACGGTTCGAAGATCCGGCCGATGATGTCCTGCGGGATGCCCGGGCCGGTGTCGCAGATCTCCACCAGGAGCCAGTCGTCGTCGCGGGACGTGCGGATGGTGAGGGTGCCCGTGCCGTCCATCGCGTCGACCGCGTTGTCGATCAGGTTGGTCCACACCTGGTTCATCTCCGCCGCGTACACCGGCACCTGTGGCAGCGACTTGTCGTACTCCTTGACGACCTTGATGCCGTCGCCGAGCTTGCGGCTCAGCATCAGCAGCGTGCTGCTCAGCAGCTCGTGCACGTCGACCACCCGGTACGGGGCGCGGTCCAGTTGGGAGTACTGCTTGGCTGCCGTGACCAAGGTCGAGACGCGGGTCGTCGAGTCCTCGATCTCCGTCATCAGGGTCTCGGTGTCGATGGTGTAGTACAGCCACCGCACGGCGCCTTCCAGGATCGAGCCGTCCACCGTCGCGGCCATGTTGTCCAGCCACTCGACGTCCAGCCCGGCCTGCACGAACGTCGGCGCGATCTCCCAGCCGCCTGCGATGTCGTGGTCGTCGAACCAGTCGGTGAGCGCGTCCTCCATGTCGGACGCCTCCAGTGGGGACAGTTCCGGGGCCTTCGCGACGTGTTCGACCGCCTCCTCCTGCAGCTTGATCAACGTCTGCAGCTGCTCGGGGGAGAAGCGGCCGCCGGCGATCATGCCCAGCTTGTGGCGCATGCCGGCGACCCGGTCACGCAACGAGGACGTGGCCCGCACCGCGGCGGCCGCCGGGTTGTTCAGCTCGTGCGTCAGGCCGGCCGACAGCGAACCCAGTGCGAGCAGCCGCTCCCGTTGGCTGACCGCCTGCTGACTGGACTGCATGCCGTAGAACAGGCCTTCCAGCATGTGCAGCGGCATCGGGAACCACTCGTGCATGAACTGCGAGAACAGGTCGGCGGACAGCACGTACATCCGCGAGGGCACCGTGACCCGCATCGAGTTGTTGTACTTGTCCATGCCGCGGTCGCGCAGGAACGCGCTCCACGCGCCCGCGTACACGCCGACCTGCGTGGTCCGCGTCGTCTCGACGTCCTCCTCACCGACCCGCCTGGCCAGCGCCATGCTGCCCTCCAGCAGCACGTAGAAGCACGTCGCCGCGTCGCCCTCGCGGTACACCCAGCCGGGTTCGAACAGCTCGACGTGGCCGTTGCGGCACAGCCAGTCCAGCTGCGTGTCGTTCAGCTTCTCGAACAGGAACAGTGTGCGCAGCTCGTCGATGTCACAGGGAAACTGCTGTCGCTCCGTCATGTCTTCTCCAGGTACCGGTGCACGAGCATCACCGCCATCGAGCCCTCGCCGACCGCCGAGGCGACCCGCTTGCCCGAATCGGACCGTACGTCACCGGCGACGAACACGCCGGGCACGTTCGTCTCCAGGTGGTACGGCGGGCGGTCCAGCGGCCAGTCCTTCGGCGTGGCCCCGCCCGTCCCCAGGTCGGGGCCGGCGAGCACGAAGCCCTTGTCGTCGCGCTCCACCAGACCGTCCAGCCAGTCGGTGCGCGGGACCGCCCCGATGAAGATGAACACGTGTGAGGCCTTGACTGTTTCCGTCTCGCCGGTCGGGTTGTAGCGCAGCGTGAGGCGCTCCAGGTGGCCGTCGCCCTCGGCCTCGACGATCTCGGTGCACGTGCGGACCGAGATGTTCGGGACCTGCCCGATCTGCTGGATCAGGTAGTACGACATCGACTGCACCAGCGACTCGGCACGCACCAGGATCGTCACCGACCTGGCCACCTTCGACAGGAACACGGCGGCCTGACCTGCGGAGTTGGCGCCGCCGACGATGTAGATGTCCTGGTCGCAGCACGACGACGCCTCGGTCAGCGCCGAGCCGTAGTACACGCCCCGGCCGGTGTGGTCGCTCAGGCCGGGCGCGTGGAGTTGGCGGTAGGCGACGCCGGTCGCGAGGATCACCGTGTGCGCGTCGAGCGTGGCGCCGTCGGCGAACCGGACGGTCCTGGCCGACCCGTTCACCTCCAGGCCGACCACGTCGCGCGTGGTGACCACTTCGGCGCCGAACTTCGCGGCCTGGCGGCGGGCCCGGTCGGCCAGTTGGGCACCGGACACGCCGTCCGGGAAGCCCAGGTAGTTCTCGATGCGGCTGCTCTGGCCGGCCTGCCCGCCGGTGGCCGTCCGCTCGACCAGCACGGTGCGCAGGCCCTCGGACGCCCCGTACACCGCCGACGCCAGGCCCGCGGGGCCGCCGCCGATGATGATCAGGTCGTAGAAGTCCTGTGCCGGGGTGGTGGACAGGCCCACCGTGGCGGCGATCTCGGTGTCCGACGGGGCGATCAGGGCCTCGCCGCCCGCCGTGATGACCACCGGGAGGGTGCGGCCGTCCGTGCCGGCCGCCGAGCACAGCCGCTCGCCCTCCGGCTCGTCCACCTGGTACCAGCGGTAGGGCACCTGGTTGCGGGCCAGGAACTCGCGCACCTCCGACGAGCGGGCCGACCACGGGTGGCCCACGATCGTGGTCTCCGCCTCCGGGCGGCCGCCGTTGGGCGACCACGTCTCCAGCAGCGAGTCGATCACCGGGTAGAGCTTCTCCTCCGGCGGGTCCCACGGCTTGAGCAGGTAGTAGTCCAGGTCGACGACGTTGATCGCGTCGATCGCCGCCCCGGTGTCCGCGTACGCCGTGAGCAGCACGCGGCGGGCGTTCGGGTACAGGTCCATGGCCTGTTCGAGGAACTCGATGCCGTTCATGCCGGGCATCCGGTAGTCCGCGACGATGATCGCGACGATTTCGCCGCGCAACGTCATCTCGCGCAGCGTGTCCAGCGCCTGCTGGCCCGACTCGGCCCGGATGATGCGGTGTTGGTCGCCGTAGCGGCGCCGGAGGTCCCGGGCGACGGCCCGGGAGACGCCTGGGTCGTCGTCGACGGTGAGGATGGCGGTGCGAACTGACACGAACGCCACGATACGGGGACGGGCCACCCGGCGGCAGTGCTTATGTGCGGCGCTCGCGTGGGCCGCCTATGTGACGCCGGCCAACAGGGGAGCGATCGCCGTTCGCCGTGTCGTCGCGGAAACGTGGTACACGGCGTCGTTCGGGATCGGTTTCCAGCCGTCCAGGTTGGACACGATGCCGGACGACACGGCGACCACCACGTCGTCGGTTTCCCGGTGGATCATGGGAAAGTACGGCGGCGGGACGACGCCACCGGCCAGTTCGTCCGCCGGCCACACCGGGATCGTGGTGGCCTGCCAGTCGGCGTCGTGCGAACTGATCACGTGCAGGCCGTCCGGCCCGAGCAGCATCGCGTTGAGGCTGGACGTGGCCAGACCCACCCGGTGCATGCGGGCGACGACACCGTCGACAGCGGTGGGTACCGAGCCGTCCGCACGCATCATGTTCGCTCGTAGCGCAAGAAAGTAGCGTTCGCTGTCGGTCAGTCCGGCCGGTCGCGTGCCGTCGCCGTCCAGTAACAGGTCGATGCGGTCGCCCGGCCCGATGGCGCCGTTGTGCGCGAACGCCCACGGACCGTCGGTGAACGGGTGGTTGTTCAGCGTGCCGTGCCCGAAACCGGGCGTGCCCAGGCGGATGTGCACGATCGCCGCCGTCGCCGCCGTGCCGGTGGCGAACTCGTCGAACTTCGGGTCGGTCCGCGCCTGCTCACCGGACTTCGTGGTGACCAGCTCGCCGCGGCCGTCGTGCCACCCGGCACCCCAGCCGTCGGAGTGCACGTTCGACAGGTGCCGCAGCCGCGCCACCGCCGCGGCACCGAGTACGTCCAGCAACGTCACGGGTGTCCGCGACACCCAACCGACCAGCCTGCACATCTACACGTACTTCCCCATCCCACCGGCGACGTCGATCACCGCGCCGGTGATGTAGCCGGCCCGGGCACCGGCCAGGAACGCGACCAGCCCGGACACCTCGTCCACCGTGCCGAACCGGCCCAACGGCACCTCCGCTTTCGCCAGCCCGGTCTGGAACTCCGCCATGGTGCGGTCCGGGGCGCGGCGGTCCCGGATGTTGGCCCACTGCGGCGTGTCGACGAAACCGATGTTCACGCTGTTCACCAGGATGATCTCG
>DASZXM010000055.1:0-5216 GCA_035546415.1 Pseudonocardiaceae bacterium | reverse complement strand
GGCCGCCGGGCTGCCGGTGGAGTCCGCCGGGCCGGACATCTTCAGCCGGACCATCCAGGCCAACGTGGGCATCGGTGTGGGCATCGTGTTCTTCGGGATCGCGATGGGCCTGTTGTTCGCCGTGGTGTACGCGCTGTGCCTGGGCCGGGTCGGCAACATCCGGGCGCGCACCCTGGCGCTGTTGGTCGCAGGCGGCGGTTTTCTGGGCATCTATCTGGTGCCGTTCCTGAAGTACCCGGCCAACCCGCCCTCGATCGGGCATCCGGACACCATCGGCCTGCGCGGCGCGCTGTACGTGGTGATGGTGTGCTGCTCAGTGCTGTTCCTGTGCCTGGCGATCTGGCTGGGCAGGCGGTTGGCCCGCAGGCTGGGCAACTGGAACGCCGTGCTGCTGGCCGGTGCGGCGTTCGTCGTGGCGATCGGGATCGTGATGGTGATCCTGCCGCCGCTCGGGCACCTGGCCGACAACGTACGCGAGTACGGCGTGCAGGCCACGGAGACCCCACAGCCGTTGCGCAACGCGCAGGGCACCATCGTGTTCCCGGGTTTCCCGGCCGACACGCTGTTCCTGTTCCGGCTGTACTCGGTGGCCGCGCAGCTGGTCCTGTGGACGGCACTGGCGCTGGTGTTCGCACCGCTGGCGGATCGGTTGCTCAACCCGAAGCCGACGGCGTCGGGCGCGGCACAGGTGCCGATCGTCGGATGAGCCACACCGTGCCGTCGGCCTCCGCCGTGGCGGAGGTCGGCGGCTGGGGCCCGTTCTTCACTGTCGAGCGCCACGACGTGCCCCCGCCGGGATGGCGGCCGGTGCGCGAACTGGCCGACGACCCGCAGGTGCTCGCCGATCGGGTCGCCGCGGTACGGGCCTACCTGGCGTCGGGCGGTGGCCGTGTGCCGGTGCGGGTGGCGGCGTCGGTGACCCAACTCGGCGTGGTGGCACGACTGATCGCGCCGTCACTGGCCCTGGCCGTCCACAGTGGTCGGTTCCTCGGCGTCGCCGACGCGTGCTGGCGCTCGGAGCTGGGCGGCGCGTTCCCCCTGTCAGTCACCGGCCGGGCGACGGACTCGCCGGCCGAGCTGATCGGCGTCGTGCGCGGGATCGTCGACGCCACAAGGGTTTTCTCGGTGTCCGACCGGGTGCTGTGGGGCAACGTCGCGTCGGCCGTGAACGGCGCCGCGACGATGGTCGCCGTCGCCCGGCCCGACCTGGCGGCGCGCGCCACGGCCGTGGCGGACGACGTGCTGCGTCTGCCGCCGCTGCGCGGCACCGGCGTCCGGCACCCGGACGGGCGGTTCCAGCGACGCAGCTGCTGCCTGATCTACCGGGCGTCCCCGACGGGCGGCCGGGCCGCGGTGTGCGGCGACTGTGTTCTCGCGGGCGGCCACTGAATCGTTCCTTGACACGGGATTCACGGCCGGGTTGACTGCGCACCGTTCGTAAGCGCTTTCTCGGCTCGCCGGGACGCGGACGAACAGGACGGTCGGGGCCCATCGGATGGAAGGGACTAGATCATGTCCGAACGCTGGCCCCGACGACGCGGTCGGGTGCTGCTGGTCGCTGTCGTGGCCGCGACGTGCGCCGGCCTGGCCACCGCGGCGCCCGCCGCGGCAGGCGCACCGCCGACCGGTGGCGGCCTCGGCCCGAACGTCATCGTGTTCACCCCGGACATGCCGCAGGGCCAGATCCAGAGCACGCTGACGTCGATCGCCGCCCAGCAGGTGCCCAACCAGTTCGGCACGCAGCGCTACGCGATCCTGTTCGCCCCCGGCACGTACGGGTCGGCAGCCGACCCGCTGGACATCGAGGTCGGCTACTACACCAGTGTCGCCGGCCTGGGGCAGAACCCGAACCAGGTCGTCATCAACGGCACGGTCAACGTCTACAACCAGTGTTTCGCCGCGGACAACTGTGTCGCGCTGGACAACTTCTGGCGCTCGGTGTCCAACCTGACGATCGACGTCGCAGGCCAGACCGGCTGCAAGTCGGGTGTCGACATGTGGGCGGTGTCCCAGGCGGCGCCGATGCGCCGGGTGCAGATCAACGGCGGGGTCACGTTGATGGACTACTGCGACGGCTCGCCGGACTACGCCAGCGGCGGCTTCATCGCGGACTCGAAGTTCACCGGCGGCACCGTCGTCAACGGCTCGCAGCAGCAGTGGCTCACCCGCGACAGCAGCCTGGACGGCTGGAGCAACTCGGTGTGGAACCAGGTGTTCTGCGGTGACCCGGGTGCGCCCGCGCAGAGCTTCGCCACCGATTCGGGCCATGCGGGCGGCCCGTCGTCGTACACGACGCTGCCGACGTGCCCGGTGACCCGCGAGGCGCCGTACCTGTACCTGGACGGCGCCGATCACTACCGCGTGTTCGTCCCGGCCACGCAGCACCACTCCAGCGGCCCGACGTGGGAGAACGGCAACACGCCCGGCCGGTCGCTGCCGCTGTCGTCGTTCTACGTCGTGAACGCGGCCAGCACGGTCGGCCGGATCAACGCGGCGCTCAAGGCGGGCGACAACCTGCTGTTCACGCCCGGCGTGTACCACGTGCCGTCGACGATCAAAGTGACCCGGCGGGACACCCAGATCATCGGCCTGGGCTTCCCGACCCTGGTGCCCACCAACGGGAACGTGACGATGTCGGTCGCCGACGTGCCCGGCGTGAACGTGTCCGGCATGATCTTCGACGCCGGCCCGAGGACGTCCCCGGTGCTGTTGAAGCTGGGCAACCGCGGGTCGGTGATCCCCGGTGCCGCCACCGACCCGGTGACCGTGGACGACGTCTTCTTCCGGGTCGGCGGTGCCACGGCCGGTTCGGCGACGATCAGCCTGGAGGACGACATCGACAACTCGATCCTGGACGACATCTGGGCGTGGCGCGCCGACCACGGTGCGGGCGCCGGGACGTGGGACGGGGATCGGGGCGACACGGGTGTGTACGTGTACGCCGACGACGTGACGGCGTACGGCCTGTTCGTCGAGCACTACCAGAAGACCGAGACGGTGTGGGACGGTCAGCGCGGCTTCGTGCTGTTCTTCCAGAACGAGAACCCGTACGAGGTGCCCAGCCAGGACGTGTGGCGGGCGAACCGGCACCAGAACGGCTATCCGGCGTTCCTGCTGCCCGACGACGTGCGCAGCTTCTCCGGGTACGGCATGGGCAGTTACTCGTACTTCGACCAGGGCGTGGACATCGAGAACTCGATGGCGTTCCAGGCGCCGAAACGGCCCGCGGTGCGCTTCCACGACCTGCTCACGGTGTTCCTCAACGGTTCCGGCGGCTTCCAGTCGGTCATCAACGGGGTCGGTGGCCCGGCGAACGCCACCACGGCCAACCCGACCAACCTGGTGTCCTACCCGTGACCGGGTGCCCGGCCCGGCCACGCGGCCGGGCCGGGCACCGCGCTCTACGCTGACGGCATGACGTGGGCGTTGCCGGAGTGGACGGTGCTGGCCCTGGTTCGGGAACAGCCGCGCCACGGCTTCGCCATCAGCGCGCTGACGGGGTCCCACGGCGAGATCGGCCGGGTCTGGCAGATCCCGAAACCGGTCGTGTACCGGGCGCTGGGCCGGCTGGAACAGGCCGGCCTGGCGGAGCCGGTGGCCCAGGAGTCCGGCCCCGGGCCGCAGCGCACGGTCTACGCGGCCACGGCCGCCGGGCGGGACGCGGTCGAGGAGTGGCTGGCGGAACCGGTCGAGCACGTGCGGGACATCCGGTCGCACCTGCTGATGAAACTGGCCCTGCTGGACCGGGTGAGCGGCGACCCCACGGTGCTGGTGCGGCGGCAGCGAGCCGCACTGGAACCGATCGTCGAGGCGGTCGCGGTGGAGCGCGACCGGCGGACCGGTTTCGACGGCGTGCTCGCGACGTGGCGCTACCACACGGCCGGCGCAGCGCTGCGATTCCTGGACGACATCGACCAGTCCTAACAGGACAATCCAGCCCGCCGTCGGACCCACGTCTCCGGCTGGCCGCATTCGGCGGCGATCGACCGCCAACTCGACCCGGCGGCCCGCCGGTCGGCAAGATAGGCGGTGATGTCGGCGAACCCGAATCGTTCGGCGATCTCGGCGGCACGATCCTGGTACCGGCCCCGCGTGGTGGCGTGCGCGACAACGGCGATGCCGTGCCGGTCGAGGGCGGCGCGCACGGTGGACGTGTTCGTACCGGTCTCGCGGGCGATGGCGCGCACGGTGCGCCGCTGGGTTACGTGCCGGTCGTGCAGGTAGGCGGCGACGGTGGTGAAACCGTGTTTCGCCACGACCGGCAGCCATCGGGCGTCCTGGCGGATGCCGGGTTCGGTGTCCCGCACGTGGCGTGCGGTCGCGGGGTCGACGCGGGGAAGATGCCGGCTGAGCCAGTCCTTGTGCAGCCCGGCCTGCCGGCTGATCTCGGCCAGACTCGTCCCGGCGGCGACACGTTCCCGAACCAGCGCGCCGATGCTCGGGTGCCCGAGCCGGGCGGCGGCGTCGGCCGCGGTCTGCCGCAACCGGGCCTCGGCGTGCCGGGTCGCACCGGCGGCGCGGGCGGCTGGCGAGATGGCGGCCAGCGTGCGCAACGTCGTGCGTCGCCGCTGCTCGGGCTGCCGCCGTCCCCGAGCGGCCTCGGCGGCCGCCCGCGCGAGCGCACCCGACCGCACCCATTCCTGCCCGACGGCACACCCGGCGCGCACAGCGGGATCGTGCTGCCGCCGAACCCGCATGGCAACGGCCCGCCGCGCCCGGGTGTCGCTGCCCTCCAGGGATTCCCCACGCTCCAACCCGAAGGCGGCGCGGTAGGCGACATGGTCCCAGCCGTGACCGCGCAGATGAGCGACAACGGACCGAAACCACCGCCCGCACAGGTGACACATGACGAGCGACCCGTCCCGGACGACGACCCCGACGGGCGCGTAGGCAGGAGTCCCGTCCGGCAACACGTCGACAACGACGCGCAACGCAGGTGCCGGCGCGGCCGCGGGCCGAAACAGAGGAGCAACGGACACAGCCCACCTCCCAACTAGTAACAGTGAGACTAGCTGGGAGGTGGCCAGTTGGCCAAGGGACCGGACGCCGCAGCCCGACCAGCGCCGAGCCGCCGACCCGCACCAGCCCACCGCCCGCACCGACCCGCGCTGGCTCGAGCCGACCCGCGCTGGCTCGTGCCGACCCGCTGACCCGTGCCGACCCGCTGGCCCGCACCAGGCCGCCGGCTCGCCCGAGATCACCGCCGCTGGCCTGCG
>DASZXM010000054.1:0-4294 GCA_035546415.1 Pseudonocardiaceae bacterium | reverse complement strand
AGGTCGGCCGGGTCGAGGTCGAGCAGGGTGCCGAAGCCGCCGGGTGCGGTGGCGGTGACGACCAGGTGGTCGACCGGTCCGGTGGCCGCGAACAGCGCGGTCAGCGTGGCCGGGTCGGTGGCGTCGGCGATCTGGCCGTCGACGGCGAGGTCGGCGATGGCCTGCTTGAGCTTCTGCTGGTCGCGGCCGGCGATCGTGACGGCATGCCCCTGTGCCGCCAGGCGCTTCGCGGTGGCCAGGCCGATGCCGGACGTGCCGCCGATGATCACGGTGCGCTCGGTCATGATCCCCTCATTTCGAGTCACGGTGTCTTGTAACAACCTCAGCCTATAACGAGTCACCGTGTCTTGTAACCTGCTTTCCATGATCGGTCGGCCGCGCAGCGAGCACGCCAGGGAGGCGATCCTCGGCGCGACGCTCCGGCTGGTCGCGCGGGACGGCTACCCGGCGGTGACGATCAAGGGCATCGCGGCGGCCGCCGGGGTCGGCCGGCAGACCGTGTACCGGTGGTGGCCGACCAAGGCCGACGTGGTGCTGGACGCCGTCGTCGACCTGGCCGCGCGGACCAGCCAACCCGAGCCGCACGGCGAGGCACTCGCGGACGTCCGGCGGACCCTGCGGGCCACGTTCAGCCAGCAAATAGCGGGACCGGCGATCACCGGCCTGATGGCCGAGGCCACGCACGACCCGGAGTTCGCCGGGAAGTTCCAGCGGCTCTTGCTCGCACCACGGCGGAAGGTCGTGCGCGATCTCATAGTCGCCGGTCAGGAACGTGGTCAGCTGGGCTCCGGCTACGACATCGATCTCGCGGTCGACCTCGTGTTCGGCATCATGTGGTACCGCGTGCTGTCCGGCCACGCGCCCGTCGACCCGGCGCTCGCCGACCAGCTCACCGACACCCTCGCCCGGCTGCTCGGTCCCGGCGGCGGCGATAATCGGTAGATGACCTCTCCGCAGGACGCCGACCAGCCGGTCCCCGGAGCCCGCCTCGCCGAGGAGACGCGGCTGCTGCTGGACGCACTGGCCGAGCGAGCCCAACCGTGGCTGAACCGGTTGGCGGCGCCCGGCGACGACGGCGAACACACGCCGTCGACGTGCAACTGGTGCCCGTTGTGCGCGGGCATGGCGGTGTTGCGGGGGGAGCGGCCGGAACTGGCGGTGAAGGCGGCCGAGCACGCGGCCGGGCTGATCGCGGTGTTGCGGGCCGCGCTGGCCGAGCGGCCCGCGCCGGCGTCGTCGCCTTCGTCGGAGTCTTCGCCCCCTGCGTCCGCCCCGGAGCCGGCAGCGGACCCGTCTCGGGTACAGCACATCCCGGTGCGGCGGCACGACGGTGGGGACGAGTAGTGCTCACAGTCGGAGTGGACGTCGGCGGGACGAGCGTGCGGGCCGGTGTCGTGGATTCGCACGGCGACGTCCTGGATCTGACGAGAGCCGGCACACCCAGCGCGGAGACGGCGCTGGAGGACGTGATCACCGAGGTCGTCTGCGAGCTGACGGCGCGCCACCGGGTGAGCGCGGTCGGGTTGGCGGTCGCCGGGTTCGTCGCCGAGGACCGCAGGACCGTCCGGTTCGCACCGCACCTGGCGTGGCGACAGGCACCGGTCGCCGACCGGATCTCGGCGCGGGTCGGGCTGCCGGTGGTGCTGGAGCACGACGCGAACGCGGCGGCGCTCGCCGAGCACCGGTTCGGCGCGGCGCGGGGGACCGGGGTGGCGGTGCTCGTGGCGCTGGGCACCGGGATCGGTGGGGCGCTGCTGTTGGACGGCAAGCTGTTCCGTGGTGCGCACGGCGTGGCTCCCGAGCTGGGGCACCTGACGTTGGTGCCGGACGGGCGGCCGTGTCCGTGCGGCAAGAACGGGTGCTGGGAGCGGTACTGCAGCGGGACGGCGCTGGCCACGACGGCGATCGAACTGCTCGCTCGGTATCCGGGGATCTCCACGCTGTTGGCCCGCGAGGCCGCCGCTGATTCGCGGGCGGTCACCGGGCGGCGGGTCGCTGCCGCCGCTCGGGACGGGGACCCGTTGGCGGAGCGGGCGATGGGGGAGTTGTCCCGGTGGCTGGGGCAGGGGTTGGCGCTGATCGCCGATCTGTACGACCCGGAGGTCGTGGTCATCGGGGGTGGCGTGTCGGAGTCGTCGCCGTTGTTCCTGGACGAGGCCCGGGAGCACTACGCGACCATGGTCACCGGGGCCGGGCAGCGGCCGTTGGCCCGGATTCGGCCGGCGCAGTTGGGTGACGACTCGGCCATCGTGGGATCGGCCACGTTGGCGGCGGAGTCGATGGGGCCCATGGCGCGGATCGGGTTGGGGCGGCGGATCACGACGGATTTCGACGGTGGCCGGACGAAGTTCTCCCGGCGCGCCGAGCGGCGGTTGTAGGCCGCGTTCTCGGCTCGGGGGCCGTCCTCTACAGCTGTGCTCCGTCGTCCCAGCCGGAGTCCGGTGGCGGGCCCTGGCGCATGCGCAGGACCAGCCAGCCGATGCCGGCTGCCAGCGCCACCAGGGCCAGGGGCGTCGCCACCCGGGGCGCCAGGCCGATCAGGTTGGGGCCGGCCAGGAGGAGCACGCCCACCGCCAGCAGCAGGATGCCGAAGATCGTGCCTGGTCGCAGCCGTGGCAGTGGCGGTGGTTCCGGCGGGACGAAGTGTTCGTCCTCCGCTACCGCGTCCGGGTCCCACTCCGTTTCCGGCATTCGCCAGCCGACCGGCTTTTCCGGTTCCGGCTGCGGGGCGGGGTCCAGCAGCTCCTGGTCCCGGTCGTGTTCCTCGACCAGTGCCGAGCCCAAGCCTTCGCGTTCCAGGTCCGCGACGATTTCGGCGAACGCCGCGTCGACGTCCTCCGGGCCGTCCGAACCTCCTGGCCGCCTGGTCACGTCCCCTCCCTCGGCCACGACACCGGTTGTCCCGTGCGCTCCTCGTGTACTCGCCGGACGAACTCGACGCTGTCGTCGAAGATCGTTTCCGCGTCGTTGTCCAACGTGGCCACGTGGTAGCTCTCGGGCAGCACCTTGTCGTGGATGTCCGCGCTGTGTACCCCGTCCAGGATGATCCTGGCGTTCACCGGTTCCACCACGTGGTCCACCGCTGACCGGAACAACAGCAGCGGCTGGTCGATCTTGCCCAGGTCGGTTCTGACCTCCTGCCACAGCCTGCTCAGGCTCGCCGCGGCCCGCAACGGCAGCCTGCCATACGCCAGTTCCCGCGCACCCGGCTTCTTGACGTCGTTGGAGATACCCGCCATCGACGGGACGATCCTGGACAGCAGCGGCAGCAGCGCGGCGTCCTTGCGTTCGGTCGTCACCGACGGGTTGACCAGCACCAGGCCCGCCACCGCCGAGCCGTGCTGCTCCGCGAGGCGCAGCGACAGCGTGCCGCCCATCGACAGGCCGAACACGAACACCGAGGTGCAACGCTCGACCAGCTCGGTGAACGCCTTGTCGACCGCGCCGTACCAGTCCGGCCACCCCGTCCGGTTCATGTCCTGCCAGCGGGTGCCGTGGCCGGGCAGCAGCGGGCAGCGCGTCGACGCCCCCACCGCGGCCAGGCGTTCGCCCCACGGCCGCATGCTCTGCGGGGAGCCGGTGAAGCCGTGGCACAACAGCACGCCGATCTCGGTCGAGCCGTCGTGGGCGAACGGTTCGGCGCCGGGCAGGATGGGCACGGTGACCGTCCCTGGGGTCCGATCGGTTGGTGGCCCGCCAATCGTCGCACGGACACCGGGCCGGTGGGCAGTTCACTTGGTCCGACTTCGTTGTGCCGTCCCCGTCCCGGTTCGTAGGCTGGACCGACGCCGGGGTGGTGTGGCACACGGGCCACGGGACGTGCACGATGAAGTGCGGACGGTGAGGAGGCTGGCCACACTGTGATGTACAGGGTGATGAAGTACGTGCTACTGGGTCCGCTGCTCCGCTTGTTCTTCCGGCCCAAGATCGACGGGGCCGAGAACATCCCGCCCACCGGTGGAGCCGTGCTGGCCAGCAACCACCTCGCCGTCGCGGACTCGTTCTTCCTGCCGCTGATGGTGTCCCGCCGTGTGACGTTCCTCGCCAAGCGCGAGTACTTCACCGGAACGGGTGTCAAAGGCCGGCTGAAGAAGTGGTTCTTCTCCGGCATGGGCCAGGTGCCCATCGACCGGTCCAGCGGCGCCGCCGCGCAGGCCGCGCTGGACACCGGCGTCCGGATCCTCGGCGAAGGCAACCTGCTGGGCGTCTACCCGGAGGGCACGCGTTCGCCCGACGGTCGCCTCTACAAGGGCAAGACCGGGCTCGCCCGGATGGTGCTGCAGGCCAGGGTGCC
>DASZXM010000053.1:0-16512 GCA_035546415.1 Pseudonocardiaceae bacterium | reverse complement strand
TCCTCCTTGGCCCGCCGGCGACCGCCGCCACCGCCGCCCGATCCGGTGGTGATCCCGAGGCTGGACAGCACGGACCGGCCGGCGTCGGCATCCACGGCGTGGCGCGGCCTGGACGGTTCGTTGGGATCGCCGATCGGGTCGGTGAAGGGCGAGTCGGCGAAGGGTGACCGGTAGGGGTCGCCGACTGTCGTGGTGCCCGTCGTGTCGCCGGACGGGACCGGCCAGGGCATGGTGAGTTCGGAGGGCGGCAGCCCAGGCATCCACATGTCGAGCCCGGGCGCGTCCAGGTCGGGGTGACGGCGCCGCGCGGGCTCCGCCCCGGTGCGTGCCGGCTCGTCCTGATCCGGTGTAGCAGCGGCCTGCGGTTCGAGTTGGGCGAACGCGGCCGAGATGTCGGACGCCGAGATGCGCACGCTCGGATCGGACGACAGGGCGTCGCTCGGGTCGTGAATGGCAGGAGTCCTGGCAACGGCCGACTCGGACGTCTGGAACACGCTCGACGTCGACACCGGGTGCTCCGGCTCCAAGGGCGGCAGTATCGGCAACGCCGGCAGAATCGGCGGAGCCGCAGGAGAACCACCCGATTGTGTGACAGACCCGTCGCCGTGCTGGGACAACCGGCCCGCCGAGGCAGCCGGTTGAGCGGCGTCGGCGGGCTCGGCCGTTGGGTCGCCGAGCAGCGGGAGGTGTCCGATCGCCGGCAGTGGACCGGTGTGCTCCGACGCTCGCACCGACTCGGGAACGGCCGGTGGCTGAGCGGTCGCATGGGTGCCCGGGCGTCGCAGGCGAGGGTTGGTCGGTGGTTCGGAGAACCCGCCGACCGACCAGGAGCCGGTGGTCGACGGGCCGGCGGACACAGCCGATTGGCCAGCTGGCACGGCCGATTGGCCACCGGATTGCGTGGCCGGCTGGGCAGTCTGCGCCGCCGGGTGAGCGGCAGGCGTGGACGGCTGGGCTGGTTCGGGCGTGGCGCGCCGGGCGCCCTCCGTCTGGCCGCCCTTGGTCTGGCGCCACTGCTCCATGGCCTTGGCCAACGCGTCCTGGGCGTCGGGCGAACCGATGGCCCCCTGTTCGGACCGGCTCCGGCGGCCCGACCCGACCGTCGACAGCGGCACCGTCGGCGCCTCGAACACGCTCGACGGCGGTTCCGTGGCTGACGACGGTTCGGTGGCTGACGGCGATTCCGCGGCCATCGCGCTCGGCGACGCGCCGATGTCGGCGCTCCGCGATGCGGCCGCCGGTGCTGGAACCGCTGATGCCGCCGCTGGTGTTGCCGTCGGTCTCGGCATGGGTGTCACCGTTGCTGGCGGGTGGGCGGCGGCTGTCCGCGTCGGTTCCTGTGTGCGGCGGCCGGACTGTTGCTGTGCCACCGCCACCCGGACGTTGACCGCCAGGCTCGGTGTGTACGACGACCAGTCCACTGTGGCCATCGCCCCGCGCAACTGCTCGACCCAGTGCGCCGTCTGGCCCGCCTGTGTCGTGGGCAGCAGCACGGCGAACTCCGCGCCACCGACACGCGCCACCTGGGCGTCGTCCGGCGCCGCGTCACGCACACGGTCGAGCACTTGGCTGACCACCTGCTCGCCGATCAGCGCACCGCCACCCGCGGCGCGTTCGGCCGTGGTGACGTCGACCAGCACCATCGTGACGTCGGTGTTCGGCGCCGCGCCGGGCGTCGCCGCCCGGGCACCCGTCACGGCAGCCGCCAGCGGATGCCGCATGCCGAACCGGCCTGACGCGGCCGACTGTTCCGCGGCCCGCTCGACAGCGCGTGCGCCCGCCGCTCGGCGACCGGCCCGGTTACCGAGCAGCTCGACGAATTCCGCCGGGCTGGTCGTCTCGCCGAACGCGCTCACCAGCTTGGTGCGCGCCGCATACACCGCCCGCGCGCGGCGCAGGCGGACACCCTGGGCCGTCCGCAGACAGTCCAGTGCCTCCGCGAGCTGTCCGACCCGCTCGTGTGCGTCGGACTGTGTCGTCAGCGCCTCGGCGCGCAGGGCGGCGAGGCGGTGTCGCTCGGCGAGGACCGCGGCCTGCCGGATCAGCGCCAGGGCAGGCTGGGACGCGCCGGCCGCCAGGTGGTGGCGCACGGCGACGGCCAGCGACAGCCAGCCGATCGCCGACGCAGCAGGGGCCCGCACCGGCTTGGCCAGTTCGTTGCCGGCGACGACCGTCGCCTCGTCCACCCAGCCGAGGTCGAGCAGCCCGTGCACCAGCCGCAGCGCGACCCGCGCACTGGCGGCGCCGTTGTCCGACGACGGCCGGTGCACGCTGGCCAGCAGGTCGGCACCCTCCTGGGCGGCCTGCACGGCGGCCCGGGCGTCGCCGCGTCGGCGCTGCTCGCCGGACGCGACCGACCGCAACAGCGCCCGCAGCACCACCCGCTCGTCCGGGTCGAGATCCCGGTCGTCGGCGTACAGGCGATCGGCTTCGGCCAGGGCCTCGTCGATCACGCTCGCGTTAGCCAGTTGCCGCAGGCAGCCGGCCATCTGCACCAGGGCGTCGGCACGCGTGGCCGCAGCGACACCGTCCGCGGTCAGCACGGGCCGCAGTACGGCGGCACCGACCAGCGGCACGCCGGCGGTCCGGGCGCACCCGGCCAACTCGACGCGCAGTGTCGCCGCCATCGCGCCGTCCTTCTGGCGTTCCGCCAGCCGGACGGCGTCGATGGCCCGTTCGACGACATGCAGGCGCTGGCCCAACCGGCAGGACGCGACGACCACCGTCGCCTCGGCCCGCAACCGGTCGGGACCGTCACCGGCCAGCTTGGCCAGCGCACCGGCACGCTCGGCGAAGACCAGTGCCAGCTCCGGCGCTCGCCACCGCAGTGACCAGGCCGGTCCCAGCACGTCGCCCGCCGCGGCCGCCGGCCGCGCCTCGCCCCTGGACGCCACGTGATCTCCGGTCAATCCCGGGTGAGCTTGCGATACGTGACCCGGTGCGGACGGGCTGCCTCCAGCCCGAGACGCTCGATCTTGTTGCGCTCGTAACCCTCGAAGTTGCCCTCGAACCAGTACCACGCGGCCGGTTTGTCGTCGGTGCCCTCCCACGCCAGGATGTGCGTCGCGACGCGGTCCAGGAACCACCGGTCGTGGGAGATGACGACGGCACAGCCGGGGAACTGTTCCAGCGCGTTCTCCAGCGAACCGAGCGTCTCCACGTCCAGGTCGTTGGTCGGCTCGTCCAGCAGGATCAGGTTGCCGCCCTGCTTGAGCGTCAACGCCAGGTTCAGCCGGTTGCGCTCCCCGCCGGACAGCACGCCGGCCGGCTTCTGCTGGTCGGGACCCTTGAAGCCGAACGCGCTCACGTACGCCCGGGACGGCATCTCGACGTTGCCGACCTTGATGTGATCAAGCCCCTCGGACACCACCTCCCAGACGTTCTTCTTCGGGTCGATGCCGGCCCGGTTCTGGTCGACATAGGACAGTTTCACGGTGTCGCCGACCCGCACCGTGCCGGCATCCGGCTGCTCCAGACCGACGATGGTCTTGAACAGCGTCGTCTTACCGACACCGTTCGGTCCGATGACACCCACGATCCCGTTGCGCGGCAGCGTGAACGACAGGTTGTCGATCAGCACCCGGTCGCCGAAGCCCTTGCGCAGCTTGTCGACCTCGACCACCACGTTGCCCAGCCGCGGACCGGGCGGGATCTGGATCTCCTCGAAGTCGAGCTTCCGCGTGCGCTCGGCCTCGTTGGCCATCTCCTCGTAGCGCTCCAGGCGCGACTTGGACTTGGCCTGCCTGGCCTTCGGGTTGGACCGCACCCAGGCCAGTTCCTCCTTCAGCCGCTTCTGCAGCTTCTGGTCCTTCTTGCCCTGCACCGCGAGCCGTTCGGCCTTCTTCTCCAGGTACGTGGAGTAGTTGCCCTCGTACGGGTACGCCCGGCCGCGGTCCAGTTCGAGAATCCACTGCGCCACGTTGTCCAGGAAGTACCGGTCGTGGGTGACCGCGAGGACCGAGCCGGCATAGCCGCCCAGGAACTGTTCGAGCCACTGCACGCTCTCGGCGTCCAGGTGGTTGGTCGGCTCGTCCAGCAGCAGCAGGTCGGGCTTGCTCAGCAGCAGCTTGCACAGTGCGACCCGGCGGCGCTCACCACCGGAGAGCGTGCGCACCTCGGCGTCGGGCGGCGGGCACCGCAGCGCGTCCATCGCCTGTTCCAACTGCGAGTCGAGATCCCAGGCGTCGGCATGGTCCAGCAGTTCCTGCAGCTGGCCCATTTCCTCCATCAACTCGTCGGAGTAGTCCACCGCCATTTTCTCGGCGATCTCGTTGAAGCGATTCAGCTTCAGCTTGATGTCGCCGACGCCTTCCTCCACGTTGCCGAGAACGGTCTTGTCCTCGTTCAGTGGCGGCTCCTGCTGGAGGATGCCGACGGTGTACCCCGGCGAGAGGAACGCCTCACCGTTGTTGGGCTGGTCGAGACCGGCCATGATCTTGAGCACACTCGACTTGCCGGCCCCGTTCGGGCCGACCACGCCGATCTTGGCACCGGGGTAGAACTGGATCGTGACGTCATCCAGGATGACCTTGTCCCCGTGCGCCTTGCGCACCTTCTTCATGGTGTAGATGAACTCGGCCATGGCCGCGATCGTAGATGCGTGACCAGGTGCCCCGTACCTCGGTTACCTCGAATCGCATCTGAACAGCAGCTTTCCACCTCCTTGTCCGATAAGGCTGATGCGCCTGTGGGTGAAGTGTCGTGGAGTTGCCCAGCTCAGCCCCGTTCGTGTCAGGTCCGGCTGAGGCTGGGGCGTTGGTGGCGGTGCATACCATCGCGCGGCCGACCAGCCGACTCGGCGGGAGCGCCGAGGGGTGGCTCGTCGGCCGCGGGTGGCGGCCGCGGTGGTTGGGCGGTTGGGCGGTTGGGCGGCGGTGGTTGGCGGTGGTGATCGAGCGGTGGCGGTTGGACCGCAGCGACCGGGCCGGAGCCACCGGGGGGCAGCGGTCAGGCCGTGGCATCGGCCAGCAGCTACCGGGCCGCATCCGCCGGGCCGCGGTGGTCGGGCCGCGGTGGTCGGGCCGCGGTGGTCGGGCTGCGATGGTCGGGCCGCAAGCGCCGGTGGCTGCGGAGTGTGGGCTGGGCGGCCAAGTAGTCCGATGGCGGCCAGGCGGCGGCAGTCTCGCCGAGTTGCCGGTGCTCGGGCGAGGGTGGCGACGCCGTTTCCCGCGACTGTCTTCGCTGAGTTGGCCGGCGGCCTGGGCAAGCGGGCCATCGCCTGGGTGGGCCGGCCGTTCAGCCCGCCCGTGCCACTTCGGGCTCGGGGGCGGCCGCTTTTCGACGTGGTGCGCCGGTGCGGCGTCGGCCGGGTGGGTCGGCCATCGTGACGGTGGCCGATGGGTCGGGCTTGGTGGGTGGCGTGGCGGCGGTGCTGGCGGGGTGTGGTGGCGGGGAGTCGTCGTTGTCGGTGGGTGCGTTGGTGGCGAGGTCGGTCAGCGAGGTGCCGTCGCTGCCCTTCGGGACGATGGGGTTCGGGCCGATGTGGTTTGGGACGATGGGGTTCGGGCCGACACCGGTGGTCGCCGAGTCGACACGCGTCAGTTGGTCGTTTCCGTCGCGCGGTGGGTTGCGGTGGACCGCTGCCGTTGCCCAGCGGAGGGACGGGCCGACCGACCTCGCCTCCATGACTATCTGGACTCGGCGCTGACCCTGTTCGTCCGTGTAGCTGTCGTCGGCCCACTCGCCCACCGCCACCACCTCCATGCCCTTGCGCAGGCTGTTGGTCACGTTCTCGGCCAGCGGGCCGAAGCACACGACCCGGTGGAAGACCGAGTCGCGTTGGATCCACTGCACGCCGTCGCGGCGGAACCGGTTGACCGCGACCGTGAACCTGGCGACCGGTTGGGCGCCGCGGGCGGGTTGGCGCAGTACCGGGTCCTGGCAGACGTTGCCCATCACGAAGTTGTCCATTGCCGTCGTCCTTCCGGCCAGAGCTGTCTGGCAATCCGCTGAGCGTTTCCTGGGAGTGGGGCACCGGCTGCCGCCGGCGCTCACGTGATCCAGGTTGGCCCTGGTCAACAGGCGTGTCAGGGGTCAGTCTCAAACCTGTGGACAACCCGAACCCTTGTGGACAACTCGGGTGACGAACCTCCCAATCCGCACGAAAACGTCGGACCGTGGTGGTAGGCGGCCAGCGGTCGCACAGGGGTGCGAGCGAGGATGTAGCTGTGCGAGTACTGGTTGTCGATGACGAACCCGCCGTCCGCGAGTCCATCGGCCGCAGCCTGCGGTTCGAGGGCTACCAGGTGGACACGGCCGCCGACGGCCAGTCGGCGCTGGACGCCGTGCGGACCCGCAGGCCGGACGTTGTCGTGCTGGACGTGATGATGCCCGGCATCGACGGCCTTGAGGCGTGCCGCAGGCTGCGGATCACCGGTGACCGGGTGCCGGTGCTGATGCTCACCGCCAAGCGCAACGTCGGCGACCGGGTGGCCGGGCTGGACGCGGGCGCCGACGACTACCTGGTGAAGCCGTTCGCGCTGGAGGAGCTGCTGGCCAGGGTGCGGGCACTGCTGCGCAGGGCCGACCCGGTGGACCCGATGGACCGGGACCCGATGATGTTCGCCGACCTGCGGCTGGACCCGGTGAACCGCACCGTCACGCGCAGCGAGCGGGTCGTCGACCTCACGCGGACCGAGTTCGAGCTGCTCGCCGTGCTGTTGCGCAGCGCGAACCGGGTGGTGACCCGGTCGATCCTGTTCACCGAGGTGTGGGGGTACGACTTCGGCACCCGGTCCAACAGCCTGGACGTCTACATCGGATACCTGCGGCGCAAACTGGAGGCGGAAGGCGAGCCGCGGCTGGTGCACACTGTGCGCGGCGTCGGCTACGTGATGCGCGAGGCCGAGTCGACGTAACCGGGAGAGGGTGGGATGAGGCGCCCGACACTGCGCAAACGGCTGACCATCCTGACCGCCACGGCCGTCGCGGTGGCCGTGTTGGGCGTGTCGGTGGCCGCGTGGCTGCTGCTACGGCTGGAGATGCGCGACGAGGTCGCCGGTGACCTCGGTCAGCAGGCCGACGACCTGGTCCAGCACTACGACCCGACGAAGCTGGCGTCGCCGCCCGCGTGGGTGCGGCCGGACGTGAGCACGCTGTTCGGGGTGGTCGAACCGAACGGGCACAGCAGGCGGCCGAAGTTCCAGTCGGTGTCGCTGCCGGTGTCGGCCACCGACATCGAGGTGGCGATCGGTGACTCACTGCCCGTCTATCGCGACGTGTACATCGACAAGGTCCACTACATGATGATCACCGAGCACTCGGTGCGCGGTGACGCCGTGCAGCTGGCCGCCGACCTGACCGACCAGGACAACACGCTGACCCACTTCGCCGTGCTGCTGCTGGGCGCCGACGCCGTGGCGATCGTGGTGGCGGCGGCGCTCGGCTACGGGTTGACCGTGGCCGGGCTGCAACCGGTGCACCGGGTGGCCGGTGCGGCCGCGCACGTCGCGGCGACGCAGGACCTGCACGCCGCCGTGCCCATCGCGCGACGGGAGACCGCCGAGGTGGCGAGCGTGGCGGCCAGCGTGAACCAGATGCTGACCGCGCTGGGCATGTCCCGGGAGGCGCAGCGGCAGCTGGTGGACGACGCGAGCCACGAACTGGCCACGCCGCTGACCAGCCTGCGCACCAACGTCAACCTGTTGCTGCGTGCGGAGCGCAACCCGGAGCGGCGGTTGAGCGCCGAGGACCGGCAGCGGGTGCTGACCGACATCGAGGCGCAGATGGGCGAGTTGGACCATCTGATCGAGGAGATCGTCGACGTGGCCCGCGATCCCGGTTACGGCGAGGAGATCACCGAGCTGGACCTGGCCGACGTGGTGCGGGCGGCCGTGATCCGGGCCAGGACACGGACGCCCGAGGTGACGTTCGCGCTGACCGAACAGTCGGTGCCGATGGTCGGCAAGCGCGGCAGCCTGGAGCGGGCCGTGCTGAACCTGCTGGACAACGCCGCGAAGTGGAGTCCACCGGGCGAACCCGTGTACGTGGATGTGCAGCGGATGGCCGGGCTGGCGTCGATCACGGTGACCGACAGCGGGCCGGGCGTGCCGGAGTCGGATCTGGAGCGGGTGTTCGAGCGGTTCCACCGCACGGACGACGCGCGGGCGCTGCCGGGGTCGGGGTTGGGGTTGGCGATCGTGCGGCAGGTGGTGCAGTCGCACGGTGGGCGTGCGTGGCTGAGCAGGCGCATCGAGGGTGGCACCGTGGCCCACATCGCCGTGCCTGCCTGACCGGATCGTCCTGGTCACCGGCATCGAGTCGAACGCAAACCAATGAGTGAGCCCTCACTCGTTGCCATGAGTGAGGGCTCACTCATACACTGGAGCCATGACCGAGACACCGCGTGAACGACGGGTGCGGCAACGGTCGGAACGGCGCCAGGTGCTCACCGAGCCGGCCGACATGCGGCTCGAACGCGCCCGCGAACTCATGGAGCAGCAGCGGATCGAACGCCGCGAGGCACGGGGGACGCGGTCCGGACGGGCGCCCGCGATGAGCGTCGAGGAGCGCAGGGCCGCCGTGCTCCAGGTCGCCGTGCCGATGCTCATCGAGCACGGCGCCCACGTGAAGACCAGCGAGATCGCCGCCGCCGCCGGCATCGCCGAGGGCACGCTGTTCCGCGCGTTCAAGGACAAGCAGGCGCTGTTCGTCGCGTGCCTGCACGAGGTGCTGGAGTCACGCGGTGAACTGGAGAAGATCGAGGCGATCGACCGGTCGCTGCCGCTGGGCGAACGGCTCACCCAGGCGGTGCGGGCCGTGTCGGAGTACCAGAGCCGGCTGTGGGCCGTCATGGTCGCGCTGCGCAGTGCCGGGGTCGACCCGCGCGACGGGGAACCCGGGCAGGACAAGGCGGACCGGTTCAACGGACCGCCGCAGGCGATGATCGGCATCGCCAACGCGATGGCCTCGCTGTTCGAGCCCGAGACGTTGCGCGTCTCACCGGACCTGGCCGCGCGACTGCTGCTCGGGTCGGTGTTCAGCAACCGCCTGCAGAGCGAGGGAATGGGCGACACCGGTGCCGACCTGCCGGAGCTGGTCGACCTGTTCCTGCACGGAATTCTCACGACCGAAGGGGGAGACACATGACGGACCTGATGATCGAGGCGGACCGGGTGAGCAAGACGTTCGGCTCGGTGACCGCACTGGACGAGGTGAGCGTGGCCGTGCCGCAGGGCAGCGTGCTCGGGTTGCTCGGCCACAACGGCGCCGGCAAGACGACGCTGGTCAACGTGCTCACCACGATGCTGCCGCCCACGTCCGGCACGGCCCGGGTGGCCGGGTTCGACGTCGTCGGGCAGGCGCACCAGGTGCGCGGCCGGATCGGGCTGACCGGGCAGTTCGCCGCCGTCGACGAACAACTGTCCGGAATGGACAACCTGATCCTGATCGCGCGGCTGCTCGGCGCGACCCGCTCGGAGGCCAGGGCACGGGCGGCGGAGTTGCTGGAGATCTTCGGTCTCACCGACGCGGCGCGCCGACCGACCCGCACCTACTCCGGTGGCATGCGCCGCAGGCTGGACCTGTCCGCGAGCCTGGTCGGGCGGCCCGACGTGATCTTCCTCGACGAGCCGACCACCGGGCTGGACCCGGAGAGCCGGATCGGCATGTGGGGCATCGTCGAGAAGCTCGTCGGCGACGGCACCACCGTGCTGCTGACCACGCAGTACCTGGACGAGGCCGACCGGCTGGCCGACTCGATCACCGTGCTGGCCCGGGGGAAGGTCGTCGCCGCGGGCACCGCCGCCGAACTGAAGGCCCAGGTGGGCAAGCGGACCGTCGTGGTCACGCTGTCCGATCCCGGTGACGCCACATCCGCATTGGACGCGCTGCGCCGGGCCGGCCTGCAGCCGGTGCTGGACGGCGAACGCCACGCACTGATCACACCGGTGGACCGGTCGGCCGAACTGGCCGTCGTGGTCCGCGCACTGGACTCCGACTCGATCGAGGTCGCCGAACTCGCCCTCACCGAGCCCACGCTCGACGACGTCTACCTGACCCTCGCGCACGCGCCCGTCGCCGCCTGACCCGAAGCTTGGAGTTCCTCATGACCACCGCTGTCGCCGATCCGCGCACCGGAGGGGTCGGAGATCCCTCCCCCACCGCCCGACCCTGGCGTGGCACGAACGTCGCCACCCAGGTCGCCGTGCTCACCGCCCGTTCGTTGCGGGCGATCATCCGCGATCCGCGCATGATCGTCTTCAGCCTTCTGCAACCGCTGGTGATGCTGGTGCTGTTCAGCCAGATCTTCTCCAGCATCGCCAAGACGCCCGGTTTCCCGACCGGCGTCAGCTACATCGACTACCTCATGCCGGCCATCCTGGTGAACACCGCGATGGGCTCGGCCGTGCAGTCCGGCGTCGGTCTGGTGACCGACATGAAGAACGGCGTGATCGCGCGGTTCCGCTCGCTGCCGATCCGGCTCGGGTCGGTGCTGTTCGCCCGCAGCCTGTCCGACGTGGTGCGCACCGGCGTCCAACTGCTGTTCATGCTGTTGTTCGCCACGGTGCTGTTCGGGTTCGACCCGGCGGGCGGCATGATCGGCGTGCTGGGCGCGTGGGCGCTGGGCCTGGTGGTCGGCTGGGGGCTGGGCTGGATCTTCATCGCGGCGGGCGCGTGGCTGCGCAGCGCCGAGGTGATGCAGATGGTCGGCTTCCTGCTGATGTTCCCGCTGATGTTCGCGTCCAGCGCGTACGTCCCGATCAGCGGCCTGCCCGGCTGGTTGCAGGCCGTCGCACACGTCAACCCGATGACGTACGCGGTGAACGCGTCACGGGACCTCACGCTGGACCTGCCGGTCGGCACCGGGGTCGTCGCCGCCCTGGCCACCAGCGCCGGACTCGCGATCATCGGCGCGGCGTTCGCCATCCGCGGGTTCCGCAGGCCGCTGTAGCCGGTCCTCGCGCTCCCGTGCCCGGTGCGCCAGCAGCACCATCGGCACGATCAGCGCGGCGCACAGGCAGACGACGCCCAGTGCCACGGTCAGATCCGTGGCCTGGGCGATCGCGCCGATCAGCGGCGGGCCGCCGAGGAAACCGGTGTACGCGATCGTGGTGACGAAACCGATCTCCGCCTCGCCACCGGTGCCGTCGGCCCGCCGACCGGCGGCGCCGGCCAGGCCGATCGTGACGGGGAAGCAGAACGCCAGGCCGATGCCGGCCATCGCGAACCCCACGTAGCTCACCGGCGCCCAGGGCAGCACGACGACGGCGAACATGCCGATCGCGGCCAGCGTGGCGGCACCGCCCAACAACCGGTACGGGCCCCAGCGCCGCTCCCATCGCTCGCCCAGCAGGCGGGCGATCGCCATCGCCAGGTTGAAGCAGACGAGTCCGACGGTGGCCACCGACTGTGCGAGGCCACGTTCCCGGACCAGGAACAGCGTGTCCCAGTCACCGTTGCCGCCCTCGGCGATGGCGGAGCCGAGCATGATCCCGGCCATCAGCCACAGTGCGGGCCTGCGGATCGGCGGGACGGACCGGCCCGCCCGCTGTCGCCTGCGGTGCGCCACCCTGGCCGGCCGCTCCCCCGGCGCGTGCCGGCCGGCCAGCAGCGTGACCGCGACACCGACGGCGGCCACGACCAGAAAATGCCGCAGCGGCGACCAACCGACGGCCACGACAGGCCCGGCGATCACGCCCCCGGCGAGCGCGCCGAAGCTGTAGGCACCGTGGAACACCGGCATCATCGGCCGGTCCAGCGCCCGGATCACGGCGACGGCCGAGATGTTCATCGACACGTCCATCGCGCCGATCGACACGCCGACCAGGAACATCACCAGGGTCAACCGCAGCACGGACGACGCGATGCCGATGAGCGGCAGTGCGATGCCGGCCAGCACGACGCTGGGCAGCACGACGGCGCGGGCACCGATCCGGGCGCACAGCCTGCTGGCCACCGGCGCGGCGCAGATCAGGCCGACGCTGCTGCCCAGCAGGGCGATGCCGAGCGTCGCGGGGTTGGCGTGCACCTGCGCGGCGATGGCGGGCACGCGGGACGTCCAGGAGCCGATGACGATGCCGTTGAACGCGAAGATCGCGAGCACCGCGAACCTGGCCTTGCGCACCGGCAGACCCCCCTTTTCGGGCGCTCCCACGGACAGGTCACAGGTCTGGACCTAACCTGATCGGGTGATAACCGGAGCCCTGCGCGCGTGGGATGTCGTGTGGCAGGGCTGCGCCGCGTATGCCGCGTCCGGCGCAACGGTAGTCGAGCGTGACCGGATCCGGTGGTTCGCGACCGGTGTGGGTTACGAAGGCCTCAACGGGGTGTTCGTCGCTCCAGGCACGCCCGCTGTACCGGTCGAGGACGCCACGCGAACGTTTCACGACCTGCGCGTCCCGGCGCTGTGGCACATCGCGTCGGTCGGGGTGTCGGCCGGGCCTGCCGAGCCGGCGGCTTCGCTGCCCGGACTGTCCTGGTACGAGGAGGAGCCGTTGATGACGGCTCCGATCGGACGGTACGAGCCACCGCACGTCGACGGGCTTTCGGTGTTTGCGGTACGCGACGAACCGGGTATCCGAGAGTGGGTACGGATCTGGTCAGGCCAGGACTCCGGTCGTGTTTTCCAGGGGTTGGTCGCGGCCAGGGCCGCCGTCGGCGCCGGGTTCGTACACCTGGTGGCCGTGCTGGCCGGCGACACCGTCGGCTGCGCGGCCGTCTTTCTGGGCACCGAGGGTGCCGAACTGCAACATGTGGTGACCGTGCCCACGGCACGCCGCAGAGGCGTCGGCACGGCCATCGTGATCGCGGCGCTGCGCATCGCGGCCGCCCGAGGGCTGGACACGGCGGTGCTCACGTCGTCGCCGGACGGCGTGCGCATCTACCAACGTCTCGGGTTCCGTCCGGTAGGCCGGATACGCCGGTATCTGTGGACGCCTCCGCCGCCGAAATCACCGTCGCGATCACTCGACCGGATGGCACCGGAAACATCAACGGGTCGTCGAACGATGTAGCAGTACGGGGCGGTTACCCTGCACACGCGTGGGTAGAGCGCCCCACTATGCCCTCGTAGCTCAGCGGACAGAGCGAGAGACTTCTAATCTCTTGGTCGCAGGTTCGAGTCCTGCCGGGGGCGCAGACCGCGGCTTCATGTCCACGAACACCCTGCCTAGCAGGGCTATGTGACGTAGATGACATTTCTTCGGCTCTCTTTTCGTTGCGTCAGCGCCTGCTGACAAGGAGTCAGCAGGCGGTTTCTTCCCGTTGATTTCGAACGGAACGCGTCGGAGCCGTTTCGGAGCGTCACTGACGATTCATCGGTCGCTCCGCTTCTCTGGCGAAGGAGGGCGCAGCCAGCCGCACGAGACGGCGCACGATGTCGTTCTCGTCGTTGGTCGGGCCGTCCGCGTTGAGCTCGGCGAGCCGTCGCCGCACGATCGGGCTGTCGTGTCCGGACGCGAAGATCACCGGGCCGGCGTAGATGCGGTTGACCCGGAAGTACTCCAGGTCCTCGATGCCGGCGTTCGGATTGCCGCCACGGGTGAAGTCGGACAGCACGGCGTCGGGCTGCGTCAGTTCGAACGCGCGGAGGGCCGACGCCCGGTCCGTCGCGAGCGTCACGGTCACACCCCGCATCCGGAGCAGGTCGGTCATCGCGCCGTTGGTGTCCGGGTTGTCGTCGATCCACAGCACCCGCAGGCCCGTGAGCGGGTCGGTGTCCGCACGCCGGCCGTAGAGCGCGTCGTCGGTCAGCGGCTTGCGCAGCGATCGGGGGAAGCCCCACGGGTGATCGTCGGGCGCCTCGGCGTAACCGGCCGTGGTGAGCGGCTGGAGCGTCAGGTTGCGCAGCAGGTCGTCCTTCCTCGGTCCGCCCAGACGGCGCACGAGAGCGACGAAGTCCCGGTCCGCGGCGAGTTCGGGGAAGCAGGGCGGCAGTTCGTGCTCCAGGTCCGCGAGGCCGGTCGCGCCGTCGTCGGCAGGTAGCCGCAGCTGCCGGGACGTGAACAGGGCCTGCCAGTCGCCGGTCCCCAGGTCGCCCTGGCGGACGGCCTCGCGGAACTCGTGGTAGCGCAGGAAGTCGGTGATCGGGTCGACGTGGCGGGGGTCGATCAGGACGCGGTAGTAGTCCGGGTAGAAGTGCTGCAGCATCACCACCCGCACCAGGTTGTCCAGGCCGATCCGGCCCCACTCGGCGTTGAGGTGGTACTCCAGTTCGATGCTGTTGATCAGCCGCTTGATCCGGCGCGGGTTGCGACCGGACCGTTCGATGATCACGTCCTTCATCGCGCGGTCGAACAGGTTGCTGGTGCGGGACCGCTCCAGGTAGCCGTTGACCAGGCGCATCGCCAGCGACGGGCTCGGCGGTGGGATGCGGTAGTGGATCTGGATGATCTTCTCCAGGTATTCCACGGCGTCGGCGGGCCTGCCGATACCCGCCGACTCGTGCACCGCCCGCCACAGCGCCGCCTGGTCGCACGCCAGCACGAACACCACGCCCGGCACGTCCAGGTAGAGCTTGATCGCCTCGCACACCTCGACGATGTGGTCACTGGAGCAGCGGTCCAGGTCGTCGACGAACACGACGAGCAGTCGGCGGCCGTCCGGGGTGCCGCCCTGCTTGATCCACGCGTCGAACGCGTCCCGCAGGACGCCCTTGATCTGGTTGCGGGAGCGGGAGTCCAGCGCGAGTGCCCGCCACATCTGGTCCACGACGTGCCCGACACCGACGAAGCTGCCCACCAGCAGGGCGAGCGCCCGCAGCGCGCCGAGCAGATGGGCGCGCGGCGCCATGGACCGCACGGCCCGCCGGACGACGGTCCGGTCGAAGCCCAGCAGCACCGACTTGATCAGCCCTTCCAGCACGCTGGTCCCGCCCGCCGTCCACGCGTTGAACCAGACGACGGACACGCCGGGTTCGCCGGTGAGCGTCCTCTCCAACCGGTGCAGGAGGCTGCTCTTGCCCATGCCCCACGCGGCGTCGACCGCCAGCGTGAACGGTGCCCCGCCGCGGGACGCGACGACCAGGTCGGCAAGGCCGCGCGCGGTGCGGGTGTACTCCAGCAGGTCCTCGGCGTCGTCATCGCCCAGCGGGGCGTCGTTGAGCACCAGGAACCGGTCGCTGGGCATGCTGGTGAACCCGTCGTCGTCGAAGGCCGGCGTCCCGCTCATCCCTCGTTTCTAGCGGACGACGGGCGGGGCAGCCCACGCCGACCCGCTCGGCTACCAGCGCACACGGTGCAACTGTTGCACAGAGCAATGTTCGATCACGGTGCGTCATGAATTCGTGCTACAGTCCTCGGGAATCGCGAACTGTCGACATTCTCGACCGACATATCGATACGACTCGGTAACGTTATGTGGGGCGACAACAAAGAGAACAAAAAGATTAGTAAAAGCGCCACTGCTGTACAAGATAACGATGTGAACACGAGGCGCCACCACCGTTTCACCTGCTCAGAGCGATGAGACGGGATCATGATCAACCGACCCGGCCGTTCTGGCAGGCTGATTTCAAATATCTGTCCACTATCTGTCCACCGTTGATTCAAGTGGCCCTCCCCCGACGCATCCGTACGCAGTAACACGGACCTCCGAACAGCGATTGCGAGATTGCGCAACCCGAACAGTCAGTCCTGACAGCAATCTCCTCAGGAGGCATACCGTGAACGCCGGGAACGAGACCGACACGGTTCACGAACTCAACGATCTGCGCCGCGGCCGCGGCCTCAACGCCGCGAACCTGGGTTCCCGAGTCGGCCCTCGACTGCGCCGCGCCTGCGCGATCGCGGAAACCGACGGCCCCGCACTGGTCCGCAAGAAGGTGGTCCTGCGCCTGTCCGCGCTGTGCGAGCAGCTGCCCGACGACCTGGCGACGGCCGCCAGCGTCGCCCTCGCCCTGCACGGCGAGGCGAGCGGCGAGTTCCTGGACCGCAGGATCAACTGGCTCGCCGAGCACTTCGACCGCGACCCGCGCACCGCCCGCCGCCGTGTCGACACGGCGTTCCGCCTGCTCGGCGAGCGGCTGGACGACGAGGAGGCGCACGACGCGGCCGACGTCGACGCGCCCGAGGGCTGCTACGTCGAGTCGCTGCACGCCGTGCTGCGGATGGACGTCGACCCGCCGCAGCTGATCGAGGAACGCCGCATCGTCGCGACGGTCGACGACCTGAAGGAGATCACCGTCGCGATGCGCGCGCCCCAGGGCGTCACCGTCGACGACGACCTGATCGAGGCGACGATGCTGTACGGCGGCGAGATCGTCGAGGCACAGCCGACGGGCACCGGCCACACCCGGTTCGTGATCCGGCTGCCCGAGGCGCTGCACATGGGCCAGCGGCACGACTACGGCATCCAGTTCACGTCGCACCGCAGGTCGTGGACGAACCCGAGCGACCTGCTGGCCCCGCTGCACCGCTGCGAGCACTTCGCGGTGCGGGTGCGGTTCGGCGACACGCGGCCGGACCTGGTGTGGGAGTTGGAACGGCGCGGCATGAGCTACGGCCTGCAGTGGTCGGCATGAGCCTGCTGTGGCGACCCGAGAGGGTCGACGTACCCGAGGGGGTGGAGGCCGCC
>DASZXM010000052.1:0-4555 GCA_035546415.1 Pseudonocardiaceae bacterium | reverse complement strand
GAGACCGTGCTGTGGCCGCTGCAGTACCCGGACTCGTTCGACCGCCTGGGCATCGAACCACCGCGCGGCGTGCTGCTGTACGGGCCGCCGGGATGTGGGAAGACGTTCCTGGTCCGCGCGCTGGCCGGGTCCGGCCGGCTGAACGTGCTGACCGTGAAGGGTGCGGAACTGCTGGACAAGTGGGTCGGCGAGTCCGAACGCGCCGTGCGCGAACTGTTCGCCCGCGCCCGGCAGGCGGCGCCGACGCTGGTGTTCCTGGACGAGGTGGACGCGCTTGCGCCGCGCCGCGGCCAGTCCGGTGACTCCGGTGTCGCCGACCGGGTGGTCGCCGCGCTACTCACCGAACTGGACGGCGTGCGACCGATGCGCGACGTCGTCGTGCTGGGCGCGACGAACCGCCCGGAACTCGTCGACCCGGCGCTGCTGCGACCGGGCAGGCTGGAGCGCGTGGTGTACGTGCCGCCGCCGGACGGTGCGGCACGGGCGGCGATCCTCACGTCCGCGGCCCGCAACACCCCACTGGCCGACGACGTCGACCTGACCGAGATCGCGACGGGCCTGGACGGCTACTCGGCCGCCGACTGCGCCGCGCTGGTCCGTGAGGCGGCACTGAGCGCGATGCGGGAGTCGCTGGACGCGAACGTGGTCACGGCGGCCCACCTCACGGCCGCCGCCCAGGCGGTCCGACCGTCACTGGACCCGGTGCAACTGGCCGAGCTGGCGGCGTACGCGACCCGCCGCGGCTGAGGCGCCGCCGCGGGGGTCCCCTACTTCCCCTGGCTGAAGTTCTTCGTGACGATCACGATCACACCGGGACTGGCGTCGGCGATGCCCGCGAAGCGCGGCTCGACGCGCAGGTTGAAGTCGTGGCCGATCTCGTTGGCGATCTGGTGCTCACCGGGCAGCGGGCTGTAGTACACCGTGCTGACCGGGATGATCCCGGAGCTGTAACTGCCGATCTCCACCACGTTGAACCCGGCCGCCGCGATCTCCGCCCCGGCCGTGGCGGCCAGGTTCTTGATCTTGCTGTTGTTGTAGACCCGGACCGGGACGGTCTGCTCCAGCGTCTTCGGCCCGGTCGTCGTCGTCGGCGGCGGGGCGACCGTGGTGGTCTGGCCGAACGGACTGGTCGTCGTCGGTGCGCCTGTCGTGGTCGTGGTGGTCTTCGGCGGCGGCTTCGTCGTGGTCGTCGTGGCGGGCGGCGGGGTCGTCGGCGTGACCGACGGCGGCCTGCCCTGCGACTGCGGCGTTCCGTTGCTGGTCAGCGCGAAGACGCCGAGGCCGACAGCCACGACGGCGACTCCGATCAATGCGAAACCGGCCAACCGGACCGGCCCGGCGCCCTGCATGCTCACCGGCCGCTCACCTGGGATCGAAGCCGAGTCGGCGCGCCGATCGGCTGCGCTGGCGGACCGCGCGCTGGCGGCGGAGGCGTTTGATCAGCATGGGATCGACCCGGATCGCTTCCTGCTTGTCCATCAGGTTGTTCAGGAGTTGGTAGTAGCGCGTCGGCGACATGTCGAACAGCTCACGGATCGCCCGTTCCTTCGTACCCGCGTACTTCCACCACTGGCGTTCGAACGCCAGGATCTCGTGCTCGCGTGGCGACAGACCGTCCTCCGGCGGCTCGGCCGGTGTCAGGGCCTCTGCGGCGTCCATCTGGCTCCTCGCATCCCGCGTGCGGGGTCGAGCATCGTCCCGTTCGGGGCCACCCGTGGTCGACCACAATCACACCGGTGTGATTCCCCGCGCGTCATTACACCACGTGATCGTCGACGTGCCGCGGTGATCCAGCGGCGAGTCCGTCGACCATGCCCTTTAGTGTCATCGACATGGCGATTCACCCCATCCGGATCGTCGGGGACCCGGTGCTGCGCACGCCGACCCGACCGGTGACGGAGTTCGACGACGACCTGCGCCGCCTGGTCGAGGACCTGTTCGAGACCAACACGGCCGCCAACGGCGCCGGGCTGGCGGCCAACCAGATCGGCGTCGACCTGCGGGTGTTCATCTACGACCTGGACGACGACTCCGGTGAGCGCGTCCGTGGAGCGGTGGTCAACCCGGTCCTGGAGACGTCCGCCGTCCCGGAGACCATGCCCGACCCGGACGACGACTGGGAGGGCTGCCTCTCGGTGCCCGGCGAGTCGTTCCCGACCGGCAGGGCGCACTGGGCGAAGGTCACCGGCTTCGACGCGGACGGCCGACCGGTCGAGGTCGAGGCCACCGGGTACGTGGCCCGCTGCTTCCAGCACGAGACCGACCACCTGGACGGCCTGCTGTACCTGGACCGCCTGGTGGGCCGGCACGCCAAGGAGGCCAAGCGGGTGGTCAAGCGCAACGGCTGGGGCGCGCCGGGACTGTCGTGGGACCCCGCAACGGCCCCTGACCCGTTCGCCGGCTGACACGCGGGCCAGCGTAGTCCCGCAGGCCGACACGGCCACACCGGTGCGCCCAAGATCCACGACCCGTCGGTGAACGGCCGTCGTCAGAACCGGCTGGTGTCCAGGTCGACCTCGAACGGCTCGGGCAGGCGAACCTCCCTACCGAACGGCAATCGGTGTATCTGCTCGTAGTGGCCGTCGACCGGCTCGGTGAACAGCGTGATCGACGGACCGTCGTCGTCGAACCGGTCGATCAGCAGATACTGCGGCACCGCCGCGTGCGCATAGCCCCATCGCTTCTGCTTGCGGTCGGACTCCGCGTTGCCTCGCGAGGTGACCTCGACGACGAGCAACGCGTGCTCTGCGGGCACGGGTTCGCTGTCCGGTCCCGCGGCGACGACCGCTCGGGGAATGACCACCAGATCGGGAACGAACAGCTTGAGCCGCATCGGGATGGAGACTCCCAGCGTCTGGTAGAGGCCCCAGTCGTCAGGAACGGTTCGCGCCAACGTCCTGTGCACCAACTCGACGATCACGTTGTGGCCATTGCCCGGCGGTGGAGTCAACGTGAGTCCCTGTTCTCCCATGACTTCGGCCCGCCAGCCAGCTGGCACTTCCAGTTCCTGCCAGGCAGCCAGTAACGCCGCCCAGCCTCCGTACGGTGCGGCCGTGTTCGCTTCGGCACTCATCCGTTCACCTCCCGTCGCAGGTCAAGGGTAGCGGCTCACCGCCAGGGCAGCTCCGGCGTTCCGGTGAGCTGTGCATAACTGCCCGCCGCTGCCAGTTCGTCGTAGCGGCCGGCCCGGAGGTAGGCGCTCAGCCACGGGGCCTTCAGGCGGCTGTCGACCTCACCGGCGAGCAGGAACGGCAGGGACAGCCGCCACGTCAGGACCACCGTCGCCCGGTTGCGGTGCGGCGCCCGCAGCACGACGCGGGCCTCGCGCAGCGCGTGCTCGTTCGCCGTCAGCGAGCCGGCCGGGGCGGCGTGTTCCCAGGCCCAGCGGGTCTCGTCGGCGATGCGGCACAGCACGCAGCCGACCGGGCCCTCGCCCAGTGGCGTGCGGCACGACGGGCAGTCGATCACCGTCATCGCCCAGTCGACGCACGTCCACGGGTGGACCGCCGTGTCGGCGAGCACCTCCTCGGCCAGGTCGGCTTCGGCGCCGTCCCACGCGGCGAGCAGTGCGTCCCAGTCGGCCAGCCAGAAGCCGTCGACCGCGTCAGCGCAGTCGGGGCACTCCGGGTAGCCCCGACCGGCCAGTTCCCCGCATTCCAGGCAGTACTGGACGGCGGCGGGCCGCCGAACCCGTCGCCCTCCGGGCGGAAACCTCGGACGTTCCGACATCGGGACGAACGGTACGACGTAACCCACGTTGGCACCGGGCGACAGGCGTGGCTAACCTCGGGATCACCCCCAACTGAATGACCGCGGGAGCTCGCGCCGAAGAAGCGGGCTGAGAGGGCGGCTGGTTCCACCGGCGCCGCCGACCGCCTGAACCTGACCGGGTAATGCCGGCGTAGGAAGGGAGAACGATGACGGCATCGGACCGGGTGGCCCCGCCCACGGCGCTGACGATCGCGGGTTCGGACTCCGGCGGTGGCGCCGGCCTGCAGGCCGACCTGCGGACGTTCTTCGCGTGCGGCGTGCACGGCATGTGCGCGGTGACCGCCGTGACGATCCAGAACACGTTGGGTGTCAGCGGTTTCACCGAGATCCCGCCGGACGTCGTCGCGGCGCAGATCGCTGCCGTCGCCTCCGACATCGGTGTCGGCGCGGCGAAGACCGGCATGCTGGCCAACCGGGAGATCATCGAGGCGGTCGCCGAGGCGTGCGACAAGGCGGGGATCGGCCGCTCGTACGCGACGCCGTTCGTCGTCGACCCGGTGGCCGCGTCGATGCACGGCGACCAACTGCTGCACGACAAGGCGCTCGACGCGCTGCGCTACGACCTGTTCCCACGGGCCACGATCGTGACACCGAACCTGGACGAGGTGCGACTGCTGGTCGGGCTGGACGTCCGGCACCGCGACCAGCTCGCCGACGCGGCCCGGGCGATCCACGCGTTCGGACCGAAGTGGACGCTCATCAAGAGCGGTCACCTCACCGAGGACCCGGACTGCGTGGACCTGCTCTACGACGGCACGGCGTTCCTCGAACTGCCCGGGCCCCG
>DASZXM010000051.1:0-4736 GCA_035546415.1 Pseudonocardiaceae bacterium | reverse complement strand
CGGCGTCCAGCACGGCGGCCAGCCCACCGAGTTCGCCGTCCGGCAGGCCGGCGCGGATCAGCCAGACGTGCACGTCGTCGGTCATGCCGATGCTCCCACCGGTGCCGCCAGGTCCACCGCGGACAGCGAGAGGTAGCCCAGTGCCGGGTCGTGGTCGGCCAGCAGCACCAGCCGGCCGGCGCGGCGCCAGTCGGCAAGGCCGCCGGCCAGTTCCCACCACGCCCCGGTGAACGGCTGTCCCGCCGGCGCCGTGACGACCTGGTCCACCAGGCAGGCGTGCGCGAACCGGGCCAGCCCGGAGCTCAGCACCAGGGTCACGTCCGACCGGCCCGCGGACAGCACGGCCACGTCGTCGGCCAGCAGCGCGCCGACCAGTCGGGATGACACCTCGGCGTGCTGGCGCAGCACCGTCGGCCCGCCGACCGCCGACCGCTCGCCCATCAGTGCCACCGCCGTGTGCCGGTCCGGCACGACGGCCGGTCCGGCCGGTTCGTAGTGCAGCGCCGACTGTTCGGCGACCACCAGCAGCGCCCGGCGGCACGCGCCGGACCGGGCATACTCGTCGATCAGCCGCAGCGCCGTGAACGCGGCGGCCGAGCCCTGGTCGCACACGGCGAACGCCATCGGCTCGCCGGGGCAGACGTCGCTCAGGTACGCGGCCGTGGCGCGGCCCAGGCGGATGTCGTGGATGCCGAACGCCAGCACCAGCAGATCGACCGGTTCGTCGGGGGCGACCGTCTCCCGGATCAGCTGGGCGGCCATCTCGCCGTAGGACTGGCCCGCGCCGCCGGTCAGCAGGTCGTCGCGCAGCGGCAGACCGTACGGCGCGACCATGTCGGCCAGGAACGTCCGCAGTTCCGGGTCGAACGCCAGGTCCGAGACGCCGTCGAACACCCGCCGGCCTGCCCGGGTGAACCGCGGCGAACCGCCGTGGCCGCCACCGGTCGGCGGTCCTCCCGCGTACACGGGCTCACTCGTCCGTGAGCGCGTGCGCGGCCACGAAGTCGGCGAGCGTGCCGATCGACGCCAGGTCGCCCTGGTCGATCTCCTCGACGTCGATCTGGATGTCCAGGTCGTCCTCCAGCTCCAGCAGCAGTTCCAGCGTGCTGGCCGAGCTGAGGCCCAGTTCGTCGAACAGGCGGGTCTGCTCGGGCAGGTCGGGCACGTCCCGTTTGAGGACCTTCGGCAGCAGTGTGCCGATGCTGGCCACGACCCGCTGGCGCAGTTCCGCGTCGATCGGCGCGGTGGCTCGCACCGTAGCTTGTTCCATCGTGGGCGTCCCCTCTTCTCAGTGCTGCAGAACCATGGCGGAGAACGTCGCGCCCAGTCCGGCCGCGGCGACCAGGTAGGTGTCACCGGGCGCGAGCAGGCCCCGTTCGGTGGCGGTGCGGTAGTTGATGAACGCGTCGGCGGCGAAGTTGTGGCCGGTGAGCGGGATGTTGTCCAACACGACCCGGTCCAGTGGGAAGCCGATGCGCCGGCACATCCGCCGCCACGACACGACGTTCACGTTGTGCGGCAGGATGAGCCGCAGCTGGTCGACAGTCCGACCGGCGCGTTGGGCAGCGGCGAGGATCACCTCCGCGAGCGCCTCCGGGTACTCGCGCTGGAAGCGGGCGAGCAGATCGGCGTCGGCGACCAGCCGGCCGTCGAAGTCGCCGCGGACGCGGGTCACGTAGGACAGCAGCCGGTCGCGCGGCCCGTCGGCGGACACCAGGCACGCGGCGGCGCCCTCGCCGAACACGGACGTCTCCGGCACCAGCTCGGCGTCCCGGGTGAACGTCTTCTCCCCCGCCAGCACGAGCGCCAGCGCGCCCGGTTCGCCGTCGGTGGTCAGCAGGCGGCCTGCGATGTCGACGGCCAGCAGACCGGTCGCGCAGGCGTGGTGCGTCACGGTGAACGCGACGGCGTGGCCCAGGCCGACCCGCCGGCACAGGTCGTGCAGCGGGTTCATCGGGTACGGCACGGCGACCGGCATGCCGCGGGCGTACAGCACGTAGCGGACGCGGTGTTCCTGGCCGCGCAGTTCGGCCAGCCCGGCGACGGCCCCGGCCAGCAGGTCCAGCAGGGTGCCGTCGGGGTCGCGGCAGACTTCGGACAGTCCGTGGAAGCGGCGGAACAGGCGCAGCTGCCGGTCGGTCAGGTCGAGCCGGTCGGCCAGGTCCTCGATCGGCACCCGGCCGGCCGGCAGGTACGCCGCGACGGCCTCCAGCGCGGTCATGCCGCTGCCCCGGCGGTCACACCGCGGTCCGTTCGCCGACGGCCGCCGCGACGACGACCGCCTCCAGCGTGCGGACGATCGCCTCCATGTCGGCCGGACAGACGTGGTGGGTGTCGGCGAGCATGCCGAACGCCACGCCGTCGGGCACGTCGTCCACGTTGAGGTACAGCTTCGGCTGCGGCACGGCCGTGTGCTCGCCCCAGGCCAGCCGGCCCGCTGGGACGGCGGCCAGGATCTCGGCGGCCGGCACCGGTGCGGCCGGCCGGTCGGTGTCCCTGCGGTCGTTGAAGTAGCAGCCCAGGTCGATCTCGGTGCCGCGGTCGGCGTGGACCGCCTCGACCAGCGCGGCCCGCTCGTTCGGGTCGTAGTACGCGTTCAGGTACGTCGACATGGCCGCCTGCCACGCCCGGCCGACGGTCTCGTCGAACGAGGCGTCGGCGACGTCGATCAGGCACGGGCTGGCCTGTGCCAGTGTGCTCACCGAGTCGGCGAACCCGGGCCGGAACCGGTTGCTCACCGCGATCTGCAGTACGACGGGGTTGGTGCCGACGGTCCGCACGAGTGCCGTGGCGTACGCGGCGAGCAGCACCGGTGACGTGTCGCAGCCGTGCCGCGCGGCGACCGACCGCATGGCACGGTCGGCGGCCGGCGACGTGTATCGCATCCGCCAGTACCGGGGCTCGCGGCGATCGGTGGACTCGCCGAAGCGCCGCGGTGCCGCCGTGCGCAGGACCCGTTCCCAGTGCCGCAGCCCGGCGTCGGCCTGCCGCCGCGCGGTCGGCGTCGTCTGCTGGCGGGCCTGTTCCAACGGCCGGGTCGCGGTCAGCGGCGGCGGGTCGGTCATCGACGCCAGGTCGGCGAGCAGCGCGTCCAGGCCGCCCGCGTCGACCGCGAGGTGGCTGTAGACGGCGACCGTGTGCGTCGGCGTGCCGTGCCGGCAGATCACCGCCATCCGCACCGGCCACTCGTGGGCGTAGTCGAAATCCGTTGTCTGGTAACGGATTCTGGTCTGGTCGGCGACAGCGGCCGGGTCGGCGTCCCCCGCTTCGACGACGTCCAGTGACGTCGTGCCGGACTCGTGCACCCGCTGGCGCGGCTCGCCGTCCCCGTCGAACACCAGCAGTGTGCGCAGCGACTCGTGACGGCTCATCGCGAAGCGCAGCGCGGCCGCCACGTCGGCCACGGTGGTGCCCGACGGCACCTCCCGCGTGCCGCCCAGGAACTCCGACGATCCCTGCGCCCGGACGACACGCCAGACCTGGCGCTGCCCCCACGTCAGCGGACCGATACCGGAACCGGGTCCGTCGAATTCGACCGGGATCTGATGAGGCATGCCGTTCTCCCTGTTCATCAGATCACCAATACGCACCGATCGCATTCTTATTTGGGGCGCGGAAAGGAGTCAATACTCGACGGATGCCGCCTTTCGTGACAACGAACCGATCCGCGCGTCCGGGTCCAGCACGGCAGTCACCAGCACGTCCTCCATGCGCCGCAACATGGTTTCCATGTCCGCGGGCGACAGCTTGTGCGTGTCGGCGGCCATCAGCAGGTCGAACGTGTCCGGTACGTCGTTGACGTGGAAGAACACCGTGTGGTCGTACAGCTCCATCGGGTCCTCCCAGCGCACCGTCCCGGTGGCGGCGACCAGTTCGGCGCGCGTGGGCACGTGGTCGGGCGGTGGCGGGTCGAGGTGTTTGCGGCGGCGGTCGTTGAAGTAGCAGTCCAGGTCGACCTCGACGCCGCGCTCCTGCGCCACCCTGGCCAGCATCGCCGCCATGGCCAACGGGTCGTAGTAGGCGTGTTTGCCGGCCCGGGTGGACGCCTGCCAGGCACGGCCGACGACCTCGTCGAACGTGCTGTCCGCGACGGCGATCACGCCCAGGCACGCCTCCGAGATCGGCCCGACGGCCATAGCGAGGCCGGGCCGGAACCTGTTGTTCACCACCAGTTGCGTGACCGCCGGATGGCCGCGGGTGACCTCGCTGAACGCGACGGCGAACGCGGCCAGCAGCACCGGCGTGGTGTGCACCCGGTTGCGCGCCGCGACGGTGAGCCCGGCCAGGTAGGCGGCGCGCGAGTCCAGCCCGATCTGCCACCAGCGGGGCACGCGCGGGTCGTCGGAGTCCCGGTAGCGGCGCGCCGGGATGCCCCTGACCAGGCGTTCGGCGTAGCGAACGGCGGCGTCGCTGTGCCGGCGGGCCCCGGGCGTGCGCTGCTGCCGCACCTGCGCCAGCGGTGGCAGGCCGGGCACCGGCGCGGTCGGCTCGCCGGTGGCCGGGTCCATCGACGCCAGGTCGCTGACCAGCGCGTCGATGCCGTGCACGTCGACGGCGATGTGGCAGTAGACGGCGACGACGTGGGTGACCGCACCGCCACTGCACACCACGGCCATCCGGATCGGCCACTCGTGCCGGTAGTCGAAGTCACGGGCGTAGTAACGCCGTCGGGTCGCCTCGGCCACGGCGGCCGGGTCGTCGGCACCCGCGTCGACGACTTCCATCGGCACCGTGCC
>DASZXM010000050.1:0-11225 GCA_035546415.1 Pseudonocardiaceae bacterium | reverse complement strand
CACCGGGATACTTCACGCCGTCGACCGAGTGGTACCAGCCCGACGGGTAGTCGAAGCCGCACCAGGCCAGCAGGCCGCAGTACCGGTCGTCGGACGCCGCCCGGCCGTGCACCCAGGCGTGCAGCATCGCCTGGTCCCGCTGCACGGCCACGGTGTCCGTACGCCGGTAGGACGGTGGCCCGACCAGCGTGCCCACGGCCTCGCTGACCAGGTAGGGCACGCCATCGCGCGGCGGCCGCAGCGGGGCGGGTGCGCCGGGCCCGGGCAGCCTGCTGTAGTCGTTGAACGAGAACACCGACGACCCGCCGGCCACCACCGGGTACAGCGGTGACCGGTAGCCGCGGTTGCCGGCGACGGCACCGGTGCACGGCCGGGACGGGTCCAGTTCCCGCGCCATCGAGTCGGTGTGCCGGTAGAGGTGCAGCTCGCCGAGCGTCTCGTTGACCCGCGTGCCCCACACGATGATGGAGGGATGGTTGCGGTCGCGCACCACCATGTCGTGCACGTCCCGCACGACACGATCCTGCCAGGCTTCGTCGCCGACGTAGTCCCAGCCCGGGATCTCCTCCCACACCAGGATTCCCAGCTCGTCGCATGCGTCCAGGAACGCCGTGGACTGCGGGTAGTGCGAGCACCGCACCATGTTGCAGTTCAGCTCCTCCTTGACGATCCGCGCGTCCCGCCGCTGCACCCGGTCGGGCATGGCGCCGCCGACGTACGGGTACCACTGGTGCCGGTTGACCCCGAACAGTTTCAGCCGGCGCCCGTTGAGGAAGAAACCGCCGTCGGTGAACTCGGCGGACCGGAAACCGGTGCGCACGGCGCGCTGGTGCACCTGCTGGCCGTTCACGTACAGCGTCACGACGACGTCGCACAGCGCCGGGTCGTCGACGTCCCAGAGCCGGACGTCCACCAAGCCGGTCATGCCCAGTTCGACGGTCGTGTCGCCGCGGGGCAGGCCGTCCATCGTGACGTCGCTGCTGGACACCAGCGACCTGTTCTGGCTGACCGTCGCGGTCACCCACACGGGCGCGGCGATGCGGTCCGCTGAGTTGATCGCGCACCGCACGATCAGGCCGCGGCCGGCGGTGAGCACATCGACGGGCTGGGCGAACACGTCCTCGACGAACGTCCGGGGCGCGGCGGACACGGTGACCGGGCGGTAGATGCCGGCCGGTTGGTAGAAGTCGATCGCGGAGGGTCGCGCGAATCTCGGCACGTCGGGCGGCACGTCCTGTCGCCACCGGCCGTCGACCACGACGGCGACGACGTTGCCGGTCGCCTTCAGCAGCCCGGTGGTCTCGCACGTCAGCGGCAGGTAGCCGCCTTCACCGGTGCCGACCTGGTGACCGTTGACGTAGGCGGTGGCGGTGCTCAGGACGCCGTCGAACCGCAGGAAGGACCGTGCGGCCCGCAGTGTGGCCGACGCGTCGAAGTGCTGCCGGTACACCCACAGCGACTCCCACGACGTCGGCTGCCAGCCCCGCCAGGACAGCGGAGTCACGCAGTGCGGCACGGTGACGGTGGCCATGCGGCTGTCGTCGAACTCCGGATCGATGCCGCCCGGGACGTACTCGCCGAACAGCCATTCGTTGCCCAGCGGCCCGTCGGCCTCCGGCGGGGTGGGTCCGAGCAGCACGACACCCACGGAGGTGGCGCCGAGCACGCCCACTCCGAGTCCGATCAGGAACCGGCGGCGTGGATGCCCGACCGCCGGTCCCGGTCTGTTGCCCGAATCCATCCCCCGTACCTCCGCCGCGCCAGTATGGAGCGCGACCGGGTTTGTCGGGCATAAGGTCATCCGCACACCGCCGACCGGACCACCTCACCTGCGTGGACTACCCTTAGTTCACAGTTAATCCTGTCTTTAAGGCTTATTCTTAGCCTTATATTGACACTTGTTTGTGAATCTCCCTAACGTTTTGCCGTGTTCGCAACCCCACCCCTGCCTCGCCGGCGCCGGCGCACCGTCGCGCTCGCGCTGGCCGTCGCCGTGACCGCCCTGGCGGCCACCGCCGTCGCGCTGATGTCCGCGACACCCGCTCGTGCGGCCGTCACCGACGGCTGGTACACGGTGGTCAACTCCACCAGTGGCAAGTGTGTCGACGCCAAGGCCGCCGCCACCGCCAACGGGACCGCCGTCCAGCAGTACACCTGCAACGGCACGACCGCCCAGGAGTGGCAGTTCCAGGCCACCAGCGGCGGCTACTACCGGGCCAACGCCTACAACAACGCCGCCCAGGTCTGGGACGTCACCGACGTGTCCACAGCGGACAGCGCGCCGATCCAGCTGTGGACCTACGGCGGTGGCAACAACCAGCAGTGGCAGCTGAACCAGCAGTCCGACGGCTCGTACACGTTCGTCAACCGCAACAGCGGCAAGTGCCTGGACACCCCCGGAGCGTCCACCGCCGACGGTGTCCGGTTGCAGCAGTACACCTGCAACGGCACCGGAGCGCAGTCGTTCGAGCTGGTCCCCGTCGACGGTACGAATCCGACGACCACCACAGGCGCACCGCCCGGCCAGCCCGACTTCGGGCCGAACGTGCTCGTGTTCGACCCGTCGATGTCGTCGTCGAGCATCCAGAGCCAGCTGACCAACGTCTTCAACCAGCAGCAGACCAACCAGTTCGGCACCAACCGCTACGCGGTCCTGTTCAAGCCGGGCACGTACAGCGACATCGACGTGAACCTCGGCTTCTACGAGCAGGTGCTGGGCCTGGGCCTGCTGCCCGACGACGTGCACATCAACGGCAACGTGCACGTCGAGGCCGACTGGGACGGCGGCAACGCCACCCAGAACTTCTGGCGCGGCGCCGAGAACATGGAAGTCACGCCGCCGTCGGGCACCGACACGTGGGCCGTGTCGCAGGCGTCCCCGTTCCGTCGGATGGACGTCCGGGGCAACATGCGGCTGGACGACAACGGCTGGTCCAGCGGTGGTTTCCTGGCCGACAGCAACGTGTCCGGGCAGGTGAACTCCGGCTCGCAGCAGCAGTGGATCTCCCGTGACGACACCCTGGGCAGTTGGACCGGCTCCAACTGGAACATGGTGTTCGTCGGCGTGTCGCACGCGCCTGCCCAGTCGTTCCCCAACCCGCCCTACACCACGGTGAACCAGGCGCCGGTCGTGCGGGAGAAGCCGTTCCTCTACATCGACGGCTCGGGCAACTACAACGTGTTCGTGCCCGCACTGCGGCAGAACTCCAGCGGCACGTCGTGGGCCGGCGGGAACCCGGCCGGCACGTCGCTGCCGATCAGCCAGTTCTACATCGCCCACCCCGGCGACTCGGCCGCGACCATCAACGCCGCGCTCGCCGCGGGCAAGAACCTGCTGTTCACACCCGGGATCTACCACGTCGACAGCACGATCGACGTGACCCGGCCGGACACCGTGGTGCTCGGCCTCGGCCTGGCCACCATCACGCCGGACAACGGCGTCGTCCCGATGACCGTCGCCGACGTGAACGGGGTGAAGATCGGTGGCCTGCTGTTCGACGCCGGTGCCACCAACTCGCCGGTGCTGTTGCGGATGGGCGCGTCCGGCTCGACGGCCGACCACGCGGCCGACCCGAGTTCGCTCAGCGACGTGTTCTTCCGCATCGGCGGGGCGGCCGTCGGCAAGGCCACCCAGACGTTGGTGGTCAACAGCAACAACGTGATCGGCGACGACCTGTGGCTGTGGCGGGCCGACCACACCTACGGCGTCGGATGGACCAGCAACACCGCGAACAACGGGTTGATCGTGAACGGGAACGACGTCACGATGTACGGTCTGTTCGTCGAGCATTATCAGCAGTACCAGGTGATCTGGAACGGCAACGGCGGGCGGACGTACTTCTTCCAGAACGAGATGCCCTACGACCCGCCGAACCAGGCCGCGTGGATGAACGGCACCACCGACGGCTACGCCGCCTACAAGGTCGGTGCCGACGTCACCAGCCACGAGGCGTGGGGCCTGGGCAGCTACTGCTATTTCAGCACCAACTCCAGTGTCGTGGCCGCGCACGCCTTCGAGGTGCCGAACACGTCCGGGGTGAAGTTCCACGACATGGTGACGGTGTCACTGGGCGGCACGGGCACGATTCAGCACGTCATCAACAACACGGGCGCGACGGTCGACTCGGGCAGCACAGTGGCCGACCTGGTCAGCTATCCGTGATCGGGTAGCGGAACGATCGCGTGCAACCGAGCGGGGTGTCGTTGACACCCCGCTCGGCTGTTGCCGAGAATCCCCCACGCGGCACCCGATGCGTGGGGGGATGGCATGGCGGCTTCGATCCTCGTCCCGTTCCACGGCGACGGCGCCGGGGTCGACGACCTCACGTGGGGCCAGATCGGCTTCTGGCAGGGCATGGCGGACACCGGGCAGTCCGCGACCATGGGCGGGGTCACGGCACTGGCTCCCGGCACGACCGTCGAGATGGTCGCCGACGTCCTGCGGTTCGTGGTCGGCCGCCACCAGGCGCTGCGCACCCGGCTGCGGTTCGATGCCCCGGGCGGGCGGCCGAAACAGGTGTGCTCGGCGTCCGGTGAGGTGCCGCTGGAGGTCATCGACGCCGAAGGCGACCCGGATGCGTTACGAGGAGCGGAACTTCGACTACGAGCACGAGTGGCCGGTGCGGACGGCCGTCATCCGCTCCGGCGGAACGCCGACCCACGTCGTCGCCATCTACCTGCACCTGGCGATCGACGCGACCGGCCTGGACGTGCTGCTCGCCGACCTGGCCGCGCGCGACCCCGTGACCGGGGAGGCCGCGGGCCCGGTGACGGCCGTGCAGCCGCTGGAACAGGCCAGGCAGCAGCGGTCGACGGCGGCCCGCCGCACGAACGCGGCGTCCCTGCGGCACCTGGAGCGGGTGCTGCGGTCGGTCACCCCGAGCAGGTTCGGCCCGCCCCGATACCCGGATCGACCGGGGTTCCGGATGATCCGGTACCACTCGCCTGCGACCGCGCTGGCCGTCACCGCCATCGCGAAACGGCACGACGTGAACACGTCCTCGGTGCTGTTGGCGTGCTTCGCGGTCGGCCTGGCCCGGTTCACCGGCAACAGCCCGGTCATGGCGATGATGCTGGTGAGCAACAGGTTCCGGCGCGGCTTCGCCGATTCGGTCAGCCCCCTGGTGCAGATGAGCCCGTACCTGATCGACGTCGCGGACCGCACACTGGGCGCGGCCGTCGAACGGGCCCGCGGCAGTGTGCTGGACACGTACAAGAACGCCTACTACGACCCGTACCTGCAGGACGAGGTCATCGACCGGGTCAACGCGGAACGCGGCGAGGAGGTGGACTTCTCCTGCTTCTACAACGACCGCCGGACGGGCGGCCGGGACGTGCCGGACGGCCCGCCGCCCACGCCGGCCGAGATCCGCGCCGCCGTGCCGCTGGGCAGCCACGCCTGGGAGTACGAGCCGGACATGTCGACGCGGAAGCTGTACCTCAACGTCGACGACCCGGGTGGCGCCATCGACTGGGTCATGTCCGTGGACACCCGGTATTTCGACGAGTCGGACACGCTGGCAATCGTCCGTGGAATGGAGACGGCGGCGGTCGACGCCGCCCTCGATCCCACGATGCCCACCGGTGTGCGCTCGATCGCGGTGGCGTCCTGACCTGCTGTCATCATTGTTGCCGCGATTGTTGGAATTGTCGGTGAATTATGGTGGGCCGGCTGTTCCGCTGGTTTACTCGATTCGTTCTCGGAACCATTTCCGTTAGGGAAGGGGGTGCCTCATGCGCAGCGTCAAGTCCGCTCGGAACGTGAAGTCGGCCCGCAACTCGGTCAAGCAGTAGGCGCGACCGGGCGGGGACGCGCGTCCCCGCCCACCCGCACTAGTCTCGGTCCCGTGGCTATGGAGATCGAACGCAAGTTCCTGGTCCGGGGTGACTGGTCGCCACCGGCCGACGTCGAGGCGAAACCGATCCGGCAGGGCTACCTGAGCGGCAGCGGTGACCGCACCGAGGTCCGGGTGCGAGCGCATGGCGACCGCAGGCTGATGACCGTGAAGCGGGACCGGGCGGCCAGCGGCGCCAACGTGCGTGACGAGGTCGAGTTCGCCATCCCGGACGACGTGTTCGACGAGCTGTGGCGCCTCACCGAGGGTGAACGGGTCGCGAAGCTGCGCTACGCGGTCCCGCTGGGCGACCACGAGGCCACCGTCGACGTGTACGTCGACCGGCCCGACCACCTGCGGGTGGTCGAGGTCGAGTTCGCCAGCGAGGACGCTGCGGCCGCCTTCCAGCCACCCGACTGGTTCGGCGCCGACGTCACCGGTGACCCCCGGTACGCCAACCGGTTGCTGGCCACGTGACCGGGCGAGACGACGTGCCGCCCCACGCCGACGTGACGGCCCCGTGGGAACCCGCGACCCCCGCCGAGGTCGCGGCGCTGTTCGCGGACGTCGACGTGCCGTGGTGGATCGCCGGCGGGTACGCCATCGAACTGGCCGTCGGCCGGCACGTCCGCGACCACTCCGACATCGACGTGCTGCTGCTGCGCCGGGACCAACTGGTCGCACAGCGGGCGCTGGCCGGCTGGGAGTGGTGGGCTGCCGACCCGCCCGGCACGCTGCGCCCGTGGGCCGAGGGCGAGGTGCTGCCCGACGACGTGCACGACATCTGGTGCCGGCCCGGCCCGGACCGGCCGTGGCGGGTCCAGCTGATGCTGGACGAGGCGTCCGGTGACACCTGGGTCTCCCGCCGCAACCCGCGCGTGCAGCGACCGGTGGCGTCCCTGGGCGCCGTCACCGACGACGGCGTCCCGTACCTGGTGCCGGAGATCCAGCTGTTCTACAAGGCCAAACAGCGGCGCCCCAAGGACGAGGCCGACTTCGCGGCGGCGCTGCCGGTACTGGACGCCGTGCGGCGTGCCTGGCTGACCGACGCCATCTCCGCCACCTACGGCGACCACCTGTGGCTGGGAGCCCTTACCTGATCCGAACACGATCCCGACGGTCCGCTCACCCGCGCCTGCCATCGTCTGCGGTGTTCGCCAACGACGAGGAGGAGCGAATGACCACCACCCAGTGGGTGCGGCGGTTGGCGGTCACCGGGTGCGCCGCCGGCATCGGGCTGGCCGTCGCCGGTGCCGGATCGGCCAGCGCGCAGGGCGACCCGACCACCACCACGGGGCCCGCCCCCATCACGATCAGCTCGCAGCAGGTCGCGCAACTGTGCGAGCAGCGGGTGCCGAAGCTGAAGGCCGAGGTCACCAAGCTGGTCGACCGGATCGACGGCGGCCCGACCGAGGTCGGCTCCACCCAGTGGCTGCACGCCCAGGCGCAGCAGGCCCAGGCCGACGGCCACACCGCACGGGCCGACCTGCTCAACGGCCGGGCGTCCCGGCGCTCCGGGCTGCTGACCGTGCTGCGGGACGTGCGGACCAAACTGGACCACTTCACGTCCGAGCACTGCGGTTACCTCAACGGCGGTGGCCAGTGATGCGGGCCGCGCTGCTGGCCGCCGGGTCGTGCCTGGTGCTCGCCGCCGTGTGCACCGGGTGCCGGGGGACAGCGGGTTCGCAGCAGCAGGAACAGCCGGCGGTGCCGACGGCGGTCGTCACCCAGGGCGGCGACGCGGGTGGTTCGGGCACTTCGGACGATCAACTCGGGTCGCAGCTCGACCAGCTGCGGTCCACCCTGGACAGCGTGCAGGCGCGGATCGACGCCGACTCCGCGCCCTGATGTGGCCGGCCGGCCGGTGATGCGACGATGGGCCGTCACGCATCACCGCCGGCTCACCCGGCGGTCGGATCGGGAGGTTCCGGACATGCAGCCGGGCGGGCGCGGGCTGGTCCTCGTCGTCGAGGACGAGCGGGCCATCGCCGAGCTGATCGGCCTGTACCTGCGGCGGGACGGTTTCGGTGTGCACGTCGAGTCCGACGGTGTCGCCGCGCTGGCCGCGGTGCGCAGACTGCGGCCGGTGGCGGTGATCCTGGACGTCGGGTTGCCCGGCATGGACGGGATCGAGGTGTGCCGCACGATGCGCGCGCACGACGACTGGACGCCGGTGCTGTTCGTGACGGCCCGCGACGACGAGGCCGACCGCGTGCTCGGACTGGAGCTGGGCGCCGACGACTACGTGACGAAACCGTTCAGCCCGCGCGAACTGGCCGCCCGCGTCCGCACGGTGCTGCGGCGCGGCACCGGACCGGTCACCCACGTGCACGAGGTCGGCGCCGTGCGGGCGGACGTCACGGCGCGGCGGGTGTGGGCGGCCGGGCAGGAGGTCTCGCTCACGTCGACCGAGTTCGACCTGCTCGTGCAACTGGTCCGGAACCCGGGTCGGGTGTTCACGCGGGAACAGCTGCTCAGCTCGGTGTGGGGGTACGCGGCGGCGGCCGGCACCCGCACCGTCGACGTGCACGTCGCGCAGTTGCGGGCGAAACTCGGCGGTGCCAGTCCGATTCGCACCGTCCGGGGTGTCGGGTACTCGGCCGAGGCGTCGTGACGGCGCCGACGGTCGTGCTGCCGCGGCCCGGCGGGCGACGGCGCAGTTCACTGGCGGTCCGCATCACGGCGCTGTGCTTCGCCGTCGCCGGGGTGGTGGCGGTGGTCGCGGGTCTCGTGTCGACGCGTCTCGCCGACACGGTGGCGACCCAGGTCAGCAGGACGACACTGGGCGACCAGGCGGACGTGATCGCCTCGCAGTTGGCCGACGGTGGCGTGGGTTCGCGGCTGGGCCTGCTGCGCGTGGCGAACGTGCTGCGGGGCGAGGGCATCGCGATCGTCGAGATGTCCGACGGCGGCGCGGTCGTCGGCACGCACCAGGCCGTCGGCGTGGTCCGGGACGCGGGCATCACCGGACCGCCGAAACAGGCGGAGTCGACGTCGGTCACGGTGGACGGCACGTCGGTGCTGGTCGAGGCACGGCCGACGGCCAACGGCGGCTTCGCCCTGGTGAAACAGGTGGGCATCGACGCGGACGTCCGACAATTGTTGCTCCGCAACACGTTGCTGTCGTTGGGCATCGGTTTGCTGGTGGCCGCGCTGGCCGGGTCGCTGCTGGCCCGGGTGCTGGCCAAACCGTTGCGGCACACCGCCCAGGTGGCGATGACGATGAGCAACGGCCGCCGTGACCAGCGGGCGCCGGTCGAGGGTCCGCGCGAGGTGGCCGATGTCGCGGACGCGGTGAACCGGCTGTCCGAAGCGTTGGCGCGCAGCGAATCCAGACAGCGCGACTTCCTGCTGTCGGTGTCGCACGAACTGCGGACCCCGCTGACGGCGGTGAGCGGTTTCGCGGAGTCGCTGGCCGACGGTGTGGTCACGGGTCCGGAGGTGCCGCGGGTGGGCCGGTTGGTGCTCGACGAGGCGCACCGCCTGGACCGCTTGGTGCGCGACCTGCTGGACCTGGCGCGGTTGGGCGCGGAGGACTTCCGGCTGGACGTGGTCGACGTGGACCTGACGGCGCTGGTGTCGGCGACGGCGGAGGTGTGGCGGGCGCGGTGCGCGGCGCGGGACGTGCCCTACCAGGTGGAGGCGGTGTCCCACCCGGTGTTCGTGCGGGCGGACCCGCGGCGCCTGCGGCAGGTGCTGGACGGGTTGACGGAGAACGCGTTGCGCGTCACGCCGGCCGGGCGGCCGATCGTGCTGTCACTGGCGGTGGTGCCGGGCCGGGCGGTGCTGCGGGTGCGCGACGGCGGCCCGGGACTGTCGGACGCCGACTACCAGGTCGCGTTCCAACGCGGGGTGCTGCACGGGAAGTACCGGCACGACCGCCCGGTCGGCACGGGTGTGGGACTGGCGCTGGCGCACGGCTTGGTGACCAGGATGGGCGGCACGATCCAGGCCGGCCCGGCACCGGAGGGCGGAGCGGCGTTCACGATCACGCTGGATGTGACGCGGTAGGTGGGGTGGTGGTCGTCCGTTCTCGCTGAACCGATGACACGCCAACCGGTTCGTTCGCTCTTGGCGAACGGCCGGCGAGTCGACCCGTTGATCCGCGTCGACGCGGTGGTTCACCGCCGCATCGGCGTCGATGACGGCGAATGTGGGAAACTCCCTGTGGTCGTTGGTGACTCCGAGGTACCGCTCGCCGGCATGAGCAAGCCCGCCGCCATCTAGACTCGAATGATGGGCCTCTTTCGGTGGGTGGGATGGATTCTCGGCCGTCGCGCGTTGACCAATGACGAGAGTGCAACGCGTGACGTGCGAGCGGAGGCTGTGGTGCTGGACCCGGAGGAGCTTTACGAGGTCGACTCGGACACTCCCGAGTTGCACGGAGCGGTCCTCCTGCACTATTTCGACGGCTTCATGGACGCCGGATCGGCAGGGCGGCTGACCGCTGAACACCTGTTGGAAAGCCTCGACCACACGGTGGTCGCGCGGTTCGACGTGGACCGCCTGATCGACTACCGGTCGAAGCGCCCCACCATGACCTACGTCACGGACCACTGGGAGGCCTACCAGGCGCCCGAACTGGTCGTGCACCTGCTGCACGACGCGGACGGCACGCCGTTCCTGCTGCTCACCGGCCCCGAACCGGACCATGAGTGGGAGCGGTTCATCGCGGCCGTGCGCTCGCTGAACGACCAGTGGGGCGTGCGGATGACGGTCGGCATGCACGGCATCCCGATGGGCGTGCCGCACACGCGTCCGCTCGGCATCACCGGCCACGCGACGCGCCCGGAACTGGTTGCCGACCACCAGCCGATGCTCAACCGCCTGCAGGTGCCCGGCAGCGTCGGCGCGCTGTTGGAACTCCGGCTGGGCGAGGCCGGCCAGGACGCGCTCGGGTTCGCCGCGCACGTCCCGCACTACCTGGCCCAGGCCGCCTACCCGGCGTCGGCACTGGCCCTGCTCAAGGCGGTCAAGCAGGTCACCGGTCTACAGATCCCGGACGAGGCCCTGCGCGAGGCCGCGCAGCGGGCCGACGCCGAGGTGGACCGGCAGGTCAGGGGCTCCGATGAGGTCGCCGAGGTCGTGCAGGCGCTGGAACGGCAGTACGACCAGTTCGCCGAGGGCCAGGTGCGCGGCAACCTGCTCGCCGAGGGCATGGACCGGATGCCCACCGCGGACGAGCTGGGCAGCGAGTTCGAACGCTTCCTCGCCGAACAGCAGGGCGACAGCTAGCCCGTCCTGGACGTAAGTCAGCTCGCGACAGCTAACCGTCGCGACCCGGACGTACGTCAGCAGGGCGACAGCTAACCCGTCGCGACCTGGACGTAGGTCAGCCCGCTGAGGTCCAGCCAGGTCCTCCCGGGCGCCGTGACCATCCGCAGCAGCACC
>DASZXM010000049.1:0-9460 GCA_035546415.1 Pseudonocardiaceae bacterium | reverse complement strand
TACGGCCGCACCACGTCCTCCGCCGCGTCCAGCAGGCCGAGCACGTTCAGTCCGGTGTCGACATTCAGCCGGTCGAACACCGCCGCCAGTACCTCCGTCGGTGAGTTGCCGGCGCCCGCGCCCAGTGCGCACAGCGATCCGTCGATCGAGCGCACCCCCGCTTCGTAGGCCAGCACCGAGTTCGCCACGCCCATGCCGATGTTCTGGTGGCCGTGGTACCCGACCAGCGCCTCGTCGCCGACCTCCGCGACCAGTGCGTCGAACCGCGCCTTCGCCTCGTGCATCAGCAGGGCACCCGCCGAGTCCGTGACGTAGGGGCACTGGCAGCCCGCGTCGACCATGATCCTGGCCTGCGCGGCGAGCGCCTCCGGTGGCGTGCGGTGCGCCATCATCAGGAAGCCGACCGTTTCCATGCCCAGGTCGCGCGCTGCCGCGAAGTGCTGCGGTGACACGTCGGCCTCCGTGCAGTGCGTGGCGACGCGCACCATGTCGGCTCCGGCGTCCCGCGCTCGGCGCAGGTCGTCGACCGTGCCGATGCCGGGCACCAGCAGCACCGCGATCCGCGCCTGCCGGGCCTCGTCGCGCGCCGCCTTGATCAGGGTCATCTCGTCGGTGTGCGAGAAGCCGTAGTTGAAGGAGCTGCCACCGATGCCGTCGCCGTGGCTGACCTCGATCACCTCGACGCCGGCGCGGTCCAGCGCGCGCACGGTGTCGCGCACCTGTTGCTCGGTGAACCGGTGGGCCATGGCGTGGCTGCCGTCGCGCAGCGTCGTGTCGATGATGCGGACGTCGTGGGCCAGTTCGGGTTTCATGCGGCGACCTCCCGCTTCGCGCGTGCCATGAGCTCGCCGACCTGCGCGGCCGCGGCCGTCATGATGTCCAGGTTGCCGGCGAACTCCGGCAGGTAGTCGCCGTTTCCCTTGACCTCCAGGAACATCGCGACGCGGCCGTTGCCGTCCCAGTCCGGACGCGGGTCGTCGAACTGCGGTTCGGCGCGCAGCGTGTATCCCGGGACGTACTGCTGGACGTCGGCGACCATGTCGTGGATGGACGCCGCGACGGCGTCCCGGTCGGCATCCGGTGGGATCATGCAGAACACCGTGTCCCGCATGATCATCGGCGGTTCGACCGGGTTGAGGATGATGATCGCCTTGCCGCGCCGCGCGCCGCCGATCTCGGCGACCGCGCGACCGGTGGTGTGGGTGAACTCGTCGATGTTGGCACGCGTGCCGGGGCCCGCGCTGCGCGACGCGACCGACGCGACGATCTCCGCGTACGGCACGGGCACGATCCGGGACACGGCGTGCACCATGGGAATCGTGGCCTGCCCACCACACGTGATCATGGACACGTTCGGCGCGTCGATGTGGTCGTGCAGGTTCACCGGTGGACACACCATCGGCCCCAGGTGCGCCGGCGTCAGGTCGACGGCTTGGATGCCGGCCTCCGCGTAGCGCGGGGCGTTCGCCACGTGCGCCTTCGCCGATGTCGCCTCGAAGACGATGTCGGGCAACGGGTCCTGTCGCAGCAGCCAGTCGACACCCTCGGCGGACGCCGCGATGCCCAGCTCCCGCGCCCGGGCCAGGCCGTCGGACTCGGCCACGCCGACCACGTACCCGACGTCCATCACCGTGCTGCGGCGCAGCTTCGCCAGCAGGTCGGTGCCGATGTTGCCCGGCCCGACGATCGCGACAGTCACCATGCGGTGGACTGTGACACCGGTTCACCCGACAATGAAGCCATGCATTCCGGTGAGCGGAACACGGTCCCGAACTCGGTGCTGGGCCGCGCGATGACGCTGCTGACCGCGTTCGGCCCCGGCGAGGACGAGCTGACGCTGGCCGAGCTGAGCCGCCGCACGCGGATACCGAAGACGACGGCGCACCGCATCCTCGGCGAGCTGTCCGAGTGGCACGTCGTCGAGCACACGCCGGGCGGTGTCCGACTGGGCATGCGACTGTTCGAGTTGGGCGCGCTGGTGCCGATCCAGCAGGGGTTGCGCGAGGCGGCGTCGCCGTTCCTGGCCGACCTCTACGAGGCGACGCACGAGACCGTGCACCTGGCCGTGCTCAACGGCACCGACGTCGTCTACCTGGCGAAGTTCGACGCCAGCAACAGCCCGACCGCGCCGTCCCGGGTGGGCGGCCGGATGCCCGCGTACTGCACGGGCGTGGGCAAGGCGCTGCTGGCGTTCGGCCCACCGGAACGCCTGGCCGCCGTGGTCACGGCTGGCCTCCCCCGCCGGACGCCACGGACGGTAGTCGTCCCGCGTCTGCTGGAGGCGGCGCTCGCGGAGGTCCGGGAGCGCGGGGTGGCCGAGGAACACGAGGAGTCGACGGTCGGTATCGCGTGCGTAGCGGCGCCGGTGCTGGACTCGACCGGAACGGCCGTAGCAGCGGTTTCCATCACCGGGTGGGCGCACCAGCTGAACACGGCCCGGCTGGCACCGGCCGTGCGCACCGCGGCGATCGGCATCTCCAGAACGCTCCGGGTGTTACCACACAAACCAGTCCCAAGTCGGTAGCGGACAGATCACGGTTTCCCGTCCATTGAGCACATCGTTGACAAAGAGTGACGACGATCTGCACGCTTCACTCATGACGGATGGCGGCCGCGAACCGGGCTACGTGGTCGGCATGGACGACCTGCTGGAGTCCACTGAGGATGATGAGACCACCGTCCGAAGACACCGGCGCTGGGGTCGGATCACCCTGCAGATCACGGTCGCCCTGGTGGCGCTGCTGGTGTTCGGCGCCGTGGGCCTGATGTGGGGCGTGACCAACTCGGTGACCGGGTCCGTGCACACCGTGCACGTGGACGCGCTCGCCCCGGCCGGCGGTGACACCGCCGGCAAGCCGCTGACCATCCTGCTGCTCGGCTCGGACCTGCGGACGGGTGCCGACACCCAGGACGGCAGCGGCGTGACCGGCCAGCGTGCCGACGCGATCATGCTGATCCGGTTCAACGCCGACCGCAGCCGGATCGACGTGCTCTCCATCCCCCGCGACTCGTGGGTGCCGATCCCCGGCAAGGGCACCCAGAAGATCAACGCGTCGCTGGGCGGCGGCCCGTCGCTGGTCGTGCGGACCGTCGAGCAGTTGACCAAGATCCCGATCGATCACGTCATGGTCATGGACTTCGAGGGTGTCCGCGATCTCACCGACGCGCTGGGCGGCGTGACGGTCGTCAACGAGCACGCCATCACCGACCCGCGCAACGGCAACCACTTCAACGCAGGCCCGATCACGCTGTCGGGCAACCAGGCGCTGCTGTACGTCCGCATCCGTTACGGGTTGCCCAACGGCGACTTCGACCGGATCGACCACCAGCAGCAGGTCATCGCGGCGATCAGCGAGAAGCTGCGCGGCGAGAACCTGCTGGGCAAGCCCGGTCTGCTGACCCAGGTGGTGCGGATCGTCGCGAGCAACCTCACCGTGGATTCCGGGCTGACGCCGGACCTGATGACCCGGACGCTCACCGACATCATGACGACACCCCAGTCCGGCATGCACTTCTACACCGCGCCGTGGACCGGTTTCGGCACGTCGAAGGCCGGCGAGTCGTACGTGAACCTGAACATGCCGAAGCTGACCGCGGCCTGCCAGGCGTTGCTGCACGACAAGCCGGTGCCGCTGCCGGGGACACCGATCAATCTTCCCTGACCGGGAGTGTCCGATCTGCCCGGGTACTACTGTGGATCGCAGATCGAACGCACTGGGGGAAGCCATGAACGCCGCGCAGGTCTTCGCGCGCCTGGGTACCGCGCAACCGCCCGCCACCACACCCGTCGTTCTCGGCACCGCCGTGGTGCTGGGCGGCAGCATCGCCGGCCTGCTGGCCGCGCGGGTGCTGTCCGACCACGCCGACACGGTGGTCGTCATCGACCGGGACGACCCCGGTGCCAGCGCCGATCCCCGGCCCGGGGTGCCGCAGGGAGCGCAGATCCACGCGCTGCTGCCCGGCGGGCTGGTCCAGTTGGAGCGCTGGTTTCCCGGGTTCGCCGAGGAGGCACTGGCCGAGGGCGCGCGACCGGCGCCGCCGGAAATCCGCGGCACGTACCTCGACGGTGTCCGCAAGGTGCGCGGTTCCTCGGCGATGATGCTCACCGGCACCCGTCCGTTCCTGGAGTCGCTGATCCGGCGCCGCACGCTCGCCCTGCCCAACGTGAAGACGATCACGGCGCGCGTCACGGGCCTGGAGTTCACCGCCGACGCGGTCACCGGTGTGCACTACGAGTCCGACGGCGCTCCGGGCGCGGAGCGCGCCGACTTCGTCGTGGACGCGATGGGCAGGTCCAGCCGGCTGGGCGAGTGGCTGGCGCAGGCCGGCTGGGAACGCCCGCCGATGCGGCGGATGACGGTCGACCTCAACTACGCCACGGCGCTGTTGCCCTCGGCCGAGACCGACCCGGACGTCAACGGTCTGGTCGCACTGCGCTCCCCCGACAAGTCGCCGGAGGTGGCGGGCGCCGCGCTGTGCCAGGTCGAGGGTGACCGGTGGATGATCATGCTGGCCGGGTACGTCGACCACCGGCCCGGGCGCACGGCCGAGGACCTGGTTCACCTGTGCCGCACGGAGTTCCCGCCGGAGTTCGGCCAGGTGGCCGGCAACGGGGTGATCGGCGATGTCGGCTCCTACCGGCACGCGGACAGCAGGCGCAGGGACTTCCACCTGCTGACCCGGCTGCCGGCGGGTCTGGCGGCCGTCGGTGACGCGGTCGCGTCGTTCAACCCGGTCTACGGCCAGGGCATGTCGTCGGCGGCACTGCACGCGTCGTGCCTGTCGGAGTACCTGCGGTCGGAGCCGGACCTGACGCGACCGGCGCGGGGCTTCTTCGCACTGCAGCGGGTCGTCGTGGACGCGGCGTGGGACATCTCGACCGGCGCGGACCTGGCGCTGCCGCACGTGGACGGGCCGTACCCGCGGGGATACCGCGTGCTCAGCAGGCTCAACACGATGATCGTGGCGGCGTCGGCCGTGGACCCGGTGCTGGCGCGGAAGTTCGACGAGGTGACGTTCATGCGTGCGCACCCGAGCACCCTGGCGACGCCGGGTGTGCTGGTGCGCGCGCTGCTGGTCAACCTGCGGATGCGGCTGCGCCGCCGATAGGGCGACGCGGGTAGCAGGGCATGGGACCGCGTCCGTGCGCGGTCGGTCAGCGCACGGACGCGGGTGATCGGGTCAGTGACCGGCCAGCTTGTTCGTCAGATCGGCCGTCTGATCAGCGGGCGGTGCGGTCACCGTGACCGGGACGCCGAAGTCGCTCAGCGTCGCCGTGACGGCCACGGACACCTTGCCGGCCGGCTTGGTCGACGGCGTGGCCGACGTGGTTCCCGTCTGCGGCGGGCCGTTCAGCGTCTCCCGCATGCTGAACTTGCGCAGCCGGCCCTGGTTGTCGATCCACACGTCGGCCGGCAGCGTGTGCGAGCCGATTTCCTGTTCCAGCGTCCGCACACCCTGCTGTGCGCCGGCGCTCTGGCCTGCGGCCGCCTTGTCCAGGTCGATCGTCACCTTGTAGTGGGTGGTCGCCGTGCCGTCCACCGTGTCCGGTCCGACGGTGGTCACCTGGGCGCCGACGCCGCGCAGGTAGCCCAGGAACGCCGTCGGGTCGGCCGGGGTGTCGGACATCAACTGTTGCGCGTTGCCGTGCGCGGACAGTTTGCTCAGGTCGATGGACGCCCACGGTTTCCCGCCGGTCAACTGCTTGAGCTGCGGCACCTGCTCGTACAGCATGCCGTTGACGAAGCGCGTCTCGGCGGTGGCGCCCTTGCCGGGCAGGTGTTCGGTCAGGTCGGCCGACCGGTGGGCGAAGTCCAGCACACCGTTGGCCGTGACCGGCAGTTGGGTGGCGCCGATACCGACCTGTGTCGCCATGGCGAGCTTCGCCGTGCGCGCGTCGGCTGTCGTCTGATAGGCGGCCGCGACGGCCTGGTTCGGCCCTGCGGCGGACGTTTCGACTGTCGTTTCGGCTGTCGAGCCACCGGTTCCGGCCGCGGAGCCGCCGCCCTGCTGGCACGCGGCCAGGACCAGGCCCGTCGCCGCGAGCACCGCACCGGCCGCCAATCCCGTTACTCGTCGCATACATGGCGGGTTCCCGTTGTCACGACCGATCACACGTGAGTGACGGCAGTCACAATCCCACTCACGGTCTCCGGTGCTCGACCGTCCACAACGGAATGCCTAGTCGACCTTGGCCACGACCATTCGCGTGCCCTGCGTCGTGTCGACCTCGATCGCCGCGATGTCGCGGGGGTCGATCACGGCGGAACCCTCGACCGTGATCACCGCCGTGTCGGCGTTCGGCGGCGCCACCCAGCCGCCGGACAGGACCTTCTTCCCGGCGCGGGACACCACGTAGATGTCGCACGGCGTCCCCGGCGTCACGCCGGTGAAATGGCCGGACAGCGCGACCCAGCCGCGCTTCTCCGTGACGTCCATGGACATGCCGACGCCGGTCGCCGGGTCGGTCGCGGAGACCGTGTACGTGCCGGGTTGCGCCTGCCCGGCCGACGGTGCCGCGTGCCGCTGGGTCAGCATGCCCCCGGCGAACGCGCCGGCCAGCAGCACGACGGCGGCTGCGACCAGCAGGCCGCGCTTCCACCAGCCGCCGCGACGCGGCCGGACGACCGGCTTGTCCGGCTGGCCGCCACCCTCGGCGGCCCGCTGGATGCGGGCGAACAGCAGTTCACTGTCCTCGGCCTCGCCGTCCAGCAGTGCCTCCGGCGGCACCTGGTCCAGGATCTCCCGCAGCTCCCGCAGCTCGGCGAGATCGCGCTGGCAGTCCGGGCACGTGCGTACGTGCTCGTTGACCTCCTCGACCTCGTCTGATGGAAGAGCGTCGAGACAGTAGGCCGCCAGCTGTCCCTGGTCGTGCGTGCTCATCCGGTCGGCTCCTTCGCATCGGAGCCGATTGTCCGCCGAAACGCGCGCAACGCATGATGGGAGCGCGACTTGACGGTTCCTTCCGGAATGCCCAGCTCGCGGGCTGCCTCGGACACGGATCTGCCCAGGCAGTGCAGTTGGACGAGCACCGCCCGGTGCTCAGCGGTCAGGGTCGCCATGGCCTCGTAGACGGTGAGGTTGTCGACGACGGACTGCGCCGTGTCGGTACCGCTGGCCAGGGCCGGGGGCAGTTCGGCGACCTCGGCGGGCCGCGACGACCTCGCGCGCGCCCGGTCGACGACGATGTTGTGAGCGATGGTCAGCAGCCAGCCCCGCACGGACCGCACTTCCGACAGCATCGCGGCGTTGCGCCACACCTTCAGAAACGTCTCCTGCACGATGTCTTCCGCAGCGAACCTGTCCCCCGTCAGGCGTTGCGCGTACGCGAGCACGCTGCGGCTGTGTTCTCGGAACAGCGTCCGGAGTAAGTCGGCGTCGCCGACATCGGCGGATGGCTCGGCGGCTTTCACGCTGCACTCCCCCGTCGTGCTCGACCTTGGCCCAGCAGGCACTGGCACGCTCGGTTCCGAGTTTACCGAACGTGGGGTCGGCACCGGTTCGTCCAGTTCAGCGACGGCTGGACCGGACGTATCCGTAACGGCGATCATGGGCCTCCGGGTTCGAGCAATACTCCGTCATTGACTGGACGCGCCGCCGGCCCGAATCGTTCAACATCATCCGAATCACCCGCACGGCCCGCGAGAGTTGACAGCGGCCGGGTCGGCAACATGTAATATATTGCATGCCGGTACCCGAGGGCCGTGGTGTGGTCGGCCGGTCGCTGTTGCGGGACGACGCATATCGCGCGATCCGCGACGCGATCGTCGACGGCACGCTCGCGCCCGGCGAGCGACTGAACGACGTGGCGCTGGGCGAATGGCTGGGTATCAGCCGCACGCCGGTGCGGGAAGCGTTGGCCCGCCTGGAACAGGCCGGCCTGGTGCGGGCGAAACCGGGCAGCTACACGATGGTCAGCCCGGTGGACGTGCGGGCGGCGCGGGATGCGCAGGCGGTCGTGGCGTCGATGCACGAACTGGCCGTGCACGCGGCGGTGCCGAACCTGTCGGCCGCTGAGCTGGCCGCCATGCGTGCGGCGAACTACCGTTTCGCACAGGCGTTGCGCCGCAACGACCCGGCGGCCGCGCTGGCGGCCGACGACGACTTCCACGGCGTGGCGGTGACGGCGTCCGCGAACGGCGCGGTGCGAGCGGTGCTGGAGCAGTTCACGCCGGTGCTCCGCCGGGTGGAACGGCTGCGGTTCGCGTCACTGGCCGGCCGCGCGTCGGTGGCGCAGCACGACACGATCATCGCGCTGTGCGAGGCGCGCGACGCCGACGCGGCGGCAGCGGCGGCGCGCGCGAACTGGGAAACACTGGCCCCGCTGCTGGCGCTCGACGAGATCGGAGACACGGATGTCCCTTGAGGACTTCGACCGCTACCCGCTGCTGTTCGGCCCCAGCCCGGTGCACCCGCTGGACCGGCTGTCCGACCACCTGGGCGGCGCGCGGATCTGGGCGAAGCGGGAGGACTGCAACAGCGGCCTGGCGTTCGGCGGCAACAAGACCCGCAAACTGGAGTACCTGGTGCCGGACGCGCTGCGGCAGGGTGCGGACACGCTGGTGAGCATCGGTGGCGTGCAGTCCAACCACACCCGCCAGGTAGCCGCGGTGGCCGCGAAGCTGGGCATGCGCGCGGTGCTGGTGCAGGAGCAGTGGGTGAACTGGCCGGACGCGGTCAACGACAAGGTCGGCAACATCCTGCTGTCCCGGATCATGGGCGCCGACGTCCGCTTGGTGGACGAGGGATTCGGCATCGAGTTCAAGGACAGTTGGACGGCGGCGGTGGCGGACGTGCGCCGGTCGGGCGGCGCGCCGTACGCGATCCCGGCGGGCGCGTCGGACCACCCGTTGGGCGGCCTGGGTTTCGCGAACTGGGCGGCGGAGGTGAGCCACCAGGAGAGCGAACTGGACACGTTCTTCGACACGATCGTCGTGTGCAGCGTGACGGGCAGCACACAGGCCGGCATGATCGCCGGTTTCGCCGGCCAGAGCCGGCCCCGCCGAATCCTGGGCATCGACGCGTCGGCGAAACCGGCCCGGACACGTGCCCAGGTGGCGAAAATAGCCCGCGCGACGGCGGAACTGATCGGCCTGGGCCGCGACCTGCGCGATGACGAGATCACCCTGCTGGAAGGCTGGGCGGGCGACGAATACGGCATCCCGGTGCGGTCCACGGTGGATGCGATCCGACTGACTGCCCGACTGGAAGGCGTGATCCTCGACCCGGTGTACGAGGGCAAGTCGATGGCGGCGCTGATCGACATGGTCCGCAGGGGCGACATCCCGCGCGACGCGAACGTGCTGTTCGCGCACCTGGGTGGCCAACCGGCGCTCAACGCCTACAGCGGCGTGTTCTAGCCACCGCACTCCAGCGGCGAACACGCGGACTTGACAACAGTGAGCCAGAGTATCCTGCCGTCGTCCTTGCCGGGCAACAGGTACTACATTCCCGGGTCAAG
>DASZXM010000048.1:0-5751 GCA_035546415.1 Pseudonocardiaceae bacterium | reverse complement strand
CGACTGCTGTATGCAGGGAAAATGCCATGTTCGGTTCTGACAGCCGGGGAGTGCCGCCCGACGGTTCGGCGCGGGAACGGATCCTGACGGCGGCCGAGGAACTGTTCGCCGAGTCCGGTTTCGACGCCACGCCGACATCCCGGATCGCCGAGCGGGCCGGCGTGCCCAAGGGGCTCGTGCACTACTACTTCCGCCGCAAGCCGGACCTGCTGGTCGCACTGATCGACCGCCTGCCCACCGACATCGTCGACACCGGTCGGGTCGTCGTGCCCGGTGACGTGGCCGCGAGCCTGTGCCGGCTGGTCGCCGAGTTCGACGCCGGCCTGAGCTCGTCGCCGTCACTGTCCCACCTGCTGTGGCGGGAGGCCGACACGCACCACGCCGTCCGCGACGCTCTCCAGGCCCGCTACCAGCGGATCTTCCGCCAGATCAAGGCCGTCATCACCGCGGCGCTGTACGGCCCGGCCGGGATGGCCGGGGGTGGCGCGGCGGCGAGCACGGACGTGGCGAGTGCGGACGTGGAGAGCGCGGCCGAGCTGCTCGCGCTGGCGGTCAGCTACCGGCACTCGGTGGCCCGGCACAACGACGGCGACACGCCGCACATCGACCGCGAGGTCGAGTTCGTCGCCGGCGCGCTGACCAGGGGGCCGGCGCGCTGACCAGGGGGCCCGGCGCGCTGACCAGGGGCCGTCAGTCCCTGGCGGGCTCGACCAGTTCCACCAACACGCCACCGGCGTCCTTCGGGTGCACGAAGTTCACCCGGCTGTTCGCCGTACCGTGCCTGGCCTGTTCGTACAGCAGGCGCAGACCCAGGCCGCGCAGCGTCTCGGCCGCCGCGTCGACGTCGGTCACCCGGTAGGCGAGCTGCTGCAACCCGGGGCCGGACCGGTCGATGAACTTGGCGATCGTCGAGTCCTCCCGCAGCGGGGCGAGCAGCTGGACGGCCGTGCCGGTGCCGGTGTCGCCGGGCGCGCGGACCATCGCCTCGCGCACGCCCTGCTCCTCGTTGACCTCCTCGTGGGCGACGTCGAGCCCGAACGTGGTCCGGTAGAACTCGATGGCGGCGTCCAGGTCGGGCACGGCGATGCCCACATGGTCGATGGCGGTCACGTACTGCCGCAGCTGAGCTGGCACGTCGTTCATGTACTCGAGAGTACGAAAGCTGTACCGGTACCGAGTGTGGCGTCGGTGACAGCACTCGTAGTGATGTTTGTTACCGCCCGGTATGGTCGAGTTAACGTCCGCTAGCTCCCGCATGGAGGCTGAACGTGTCCGTCATCGTCGCCGGGGCCCGCACCCCGATGGGCCGGCTGCTCGGCTCGCTCAAGGACTTCTCCGGCGCCCAGCTCGGCGGCGTCGCCATCAAAGCGGCGCTGGAACGTGCCGGTGTGGCGCCCGACCAGGTGCAGTACGTGATCATGGGTCAGGTGCTCACCGCGGGTGCCGGGCAGATCCCGGCCCGGCAGGCCGCCGTCGCGGCCGGCATCCCGATGGACGTGCCGGCGTTGACCGTCAACAAGGTCTGTCTGTCCGGTTTGGACGCCATCGCACTGGCCGACCAGCTGATCCGGGCCGGCGAGTTCGACATCGTCGTCGCGGGCGGGCAGGAGTCGATGACGCAGGCCCCGCACCTGCTGCCCAAGTCCCGTTCCGGGTTCAAGTACGGCGACGTCCAGTTGGTCGACCACATGGCCTACGACGGGCTGTTCTGCGCGTTCGACCAGGTCGCGATGGGTGCGTCCACGGAGAAGTACAACTCCCGGTACGGCGTGACCCGCGAGGAGCAGGACGAGTTCTCCGCCCGCTCCCACCAGCGGGCCGCCGCGGCGATCAAGAACGGCCTGTTCGCGCACGAGATCGCGCCGGTCACGATCCCGCGGCGCAAGGGCGACCCGGTCGTCGTCGACACCGACGAGGGCGTCCGACCCGACACCACGGTCGAGGGCCTGGCGAAGCTGCGGCCCGCGTTCGCGTCCGACGGCACCATCACGGCCGGTTCGGCGTCGCAGATCTCCGACGGCGCCGCGGCCGTCGTCGTGATGAGCAAGGCCAAGGCCGAGGAACTGGGCCTGTCCTGGATCGCCGAGATCGGTGCGCACGGCGTCGTCGCAGGTCCGGACGCCAGCCTGCACGAGCAGCCGTCCAACGCGATCAAGGCCGCGTGCGCGAAGGAGGGCATCGACGTCGCCGACCTCGACCTCATCGAGATCAACGAGGCGTTCGCGGCCGTCGGCGTCGTGTCCACCAAGCAGCTGGGCGTGTCCCCGGACAAGGTCAACGTGAACGGCGGCGCCATCGCGCTGGGCCACCCAATTGGCATGTCCGGCGCGCGTCTCGCGCTGCACCTGGCGCTGGAGCTGGGCCGCCGCGGCGGTGGCGTGGGTGCCGCCGCGCTGTGCGGCGGCGGTGGTCAGGGTGACGCCCTGATCCTCCGCGTGCCCGCCGCCTAGGCTCGGGCACGTGGCACGGACCGTTGACGTCGACGAGTTGGTCGACCGCGCACGCCGGGGTGAGGCGCGCGCGGTCGCCCGACTGATCTCCCTGGTCGAGGACGCCAGCCCGCGGCTGCGCGAGGTGGCGAAGGCACTCGCGCCGTCCGCCGGGCGGGCCAGGGTGATCGGGTTGACCGGTCCGCCGGGCGTGGGCAAGTCGACGTCCACGTCCCTGCTGGTGTCGGCGTTCCGGGCACGCGGCCAGCGGGTCGGCGTGCTCGCGGTGGACCCGTCGTCACCGTTCTCCGGCGGTGCGCTGCTCGGCGACCGGGTGCGGATGCAGGACCACGCCACCGACGCGGACGTGTTCATCCGCTCCATGGCCACCCGGGGGCACCTGGGCGGCCTGGCGTGGGCGACGCCGCAGGCGCTGCGCGTGCTGGACGCCGCCGGGTTCGACGTCGTGTTCATCGAGACCGTCGGCGTCGGCCAGTCCGAAGTGGACATCGTGTCGCTGGCCGACACCACGCTGGTGCTGCTGGCACCGGGCATGGGCGACGGCATCCAGGCGGCGAAGGCCGGCATCCTCGAAGTGGCCGACGTGTTCGTGGTCAACAAGGCCGACCGGGACGGTGCCGACCAGGTGGTGCGGGACCTCAAGTACATGATCTCGCTGGGCCGCCGCGAACACGCCGGTCCGAGCTGGCGCATCCCGGTGGTGCCGACGGTCGCGGCGCGCGGCGAGGGCATCGACGACGTGGTCGAGGCGATCGAGACGCACCACACGTGGATGGCCGAGCACGGCGAACTGGAACGCAGGCGGGCCGCCCGGGCCGGTTCGGAGGTCGAGGCGATCGCCGTGGCGCAGCTGCGCGACCGGATCGGCGACCTGCGCGGCGGCGAGGCGCTGGAACAGCTGGCGAAGCGTGTGATGACGGGTGAACTGGACCCGTACGCGGCGGCCGACACACTGGTCGCGGGACTGGCCCAGAGCGGGTAGCCGGCGAGCGGGCGCGACGCGTGGACGGTCACCCGCGAGCCGACGCGCGGACGGTGGGCGGACTGTGGGCTGGCGCGTGGGAAGACACGCGCGCGACCTGTCGGTGAGCGGGGGAACACGCGGACGGTCAGCCGGTCACGCGCACGCGGAAGGCCGCGGGCGGCCCGTTAGGGTCGGCGGTATGACGGCTGTCGCGCTCCTGGTCAGCGGGCCACCGGCCAGTGGCAAGACCACCCTGGCCGCCGTGCTCGCGCGCCGGCTGGGCGCGTGCCTGCTGGACCTGGACACCGTCACCGGCGCGCTCACCGAGTCGATCGGGAAACTGGTCGGCAGCGACGATCTCGACTCGCCCGCGCTCACCGGTGACGTGCGCGCCGCGCGCTACGCGTGCCTGTTGGCCGCCGCCGAGGACAACGTGCGGATCGGCATGCCGGTGGTGCTGGTCGCGCCGTTCACCGCCGAACGCACCACGCCGGGGGCGTGGGAACCGGTGCGGGACAGGCTGATCGCGGCCGGCGGGCGGCCGCATCTGGTGTGGCTGCGGGTGTCCCGGGACGAACTGGTGCGCAGGCTGCGGGCACGCGGCGCGGCGCGGGACGCGGCGAAACTCGCCGACCCGGAGGCGTTCCTCACGTCACACTCCGTGACCGCTCCGGTCGTGCCGCACGTGGCCGTGGACGCCGCTGACGATGTTTCGATTCAGATGGCGACGGTCCTGACGGCCGTCACCTGAGCCTCGATAACGGCTCGGATTCGAGTTGCCCGGCTTCTGGACACCGCTACTTGACAAGTCGCCGTCGGAGGACGATGGTCGGCTACAGCGTCCATGACATCGATTACCTTCGACTTCCTGACATCGATTACCCACCCGTTCGTGACATCGATTACCCACTGGTCAGAGCGCCAGTCGACTCGGATGAGGTAGCTGTGCTGATCGCGACACCGAACCTGTGTCTCGACCGGACCGAGATGGTCTCGGCCATCGTTCCCGGCGGGGTCATGCGTGCCAGGTCGGTCGAGGTGACGGCCGGTGGCAAAGGGGTCAACGTGGCCCGGGTGCTGCGCTCGTTCGGGCAGCACCCGCCGATCGTCGGTCTGGTCGCGGAGCGCAACGGTGCCGAGCTGCTGGAGCTGCTGGCCGGCGAGGGCGCGACCGTCGTGCCGGTGCCCACGCCGGGTTGGGTGCGGCTGGCGATCGTGATGATCGAACAGGACATCGACCGGATCAGCGTGCTCAACGAACCCGGTCCGCTGATCTCCGAACCGGTCTGGGCCGACTACAAGGACAAGGTGCGCACCCGCCTGGGTGGCCAGCGGCTGCTGGTGTGCTCGGGCAGCCTGCCGCCGGGCGTCCCGCTGGACGGCTACGGGCAGTTCGTCGAGCTGGCCGACCGGGCCGGTGTGCTGTCCATCGTGGACACCGCGCCCAAGCCGCTGGCCGCGAGCCTGCCCTACGGGCCCGGCCTGGTGACGCCGAACCTGGAGGAGGCCGAGGCGGCGCTGTCCGGTGACGTGGGCGACGTGCTGCACGCCAGCGACGCCGACGTGCCCGGCCGGGCGGCGGCCGCGGCGTTGGAGCTGTGCCGGCGGGGCGCGAAGCGGGCCGCCGTGACCGCCGGTGCCGAGGGTATCGCGTTCGCCGAGGCGGAATCCGGTGCGGCACAGTGGTTCCCGGCCATCGAGGTGGACGTGGTGAGCGCCGTCGGCGCGGGTGACTCGTTCGTCGGCGGGCTGGCCGTGGAGCTGCTGTCCCTGCCCGAGCTGCCGCCGACCGGCGACCAGTGGGCGGCCGCGATCCACCGGGCGATCGCCACGGCGGCCGCGTCGTGCGAGCAGCTGCGCGCCGGTGGGGTGGATCCGCAGCGAGTGGCCGAGCTGCTGGAGAAGGTGTCGTGACCACCCGCAAGGTGCGGCTGAGCGACGTCGCGGCGGCCGCCGGCACGAGCACCAAGACCGCGAGCCGAGTGCTCAACGGCGACCCGAGGGTCGCCGACGACACCCGGGCCCGCGTGGAACAGGCCATCGCCGACCTGGACTACCGGCCCGACCCGCTGGCCAGGTCGCTGCGCCGGGGCACGGACGAGATCGTCGGTGTCGTCGTCGACTCGATCGCCGACCCGTTCTTCGCCAGTGTCACCGGTGAGATCGAGAAGGTCGCGTTCGCCAGCGGCCTCACCGTCACGGTGGCCAGCACCGGCCGCTCGGTGGAACGGGAACGGGTCGTGCTGGACGGTCTGGCCCGCCGCAAGGTAGCCGGCATGATCGTCGCGCCCGCGTCCCAGGACCACGCCTACCTGCGTGAACTGACGTGCTCGGTGG
>DASZXM010000047.1:0-6059 GCA_035546415.1 Pseudonocardiaceae bacterium | reverse complement strand
CGAGTCCCGCGCGCTGTACGAGTGGAACCACGCCAAGCAGCTGCTGCGGATCACGGCCGGCCGGGACGAGGGTTGGGCCGAGACGAAGACCGACATCTTCAGCGAGGAGTTCCTGCTCACCCGGCCGCTGCTGACGGCGATCCGCGGCTCCGAGCCGACCGTGCTGCTGGTCGACGAGACCGACAAGGCGGACCTGGAGTTCGAGGGCCTGCTGCTGGAGGTGCTCGGCGACTTCCAGGTCACCGTCCCGGAACTGGGCACCATCACCGCGACCCGCAGGCCGTTCGTGGTGCTGACGTCGAACGCCACCCGGGAGCTGTCCGAGGCGCTGCGCCGCCGCTGCCTGTTCCTGCACATCGACTTCCCGGACGCCGAACTGGAACGCCGCATCGTGCGACTGAAGGTGCCCGGCACCGACGATCGGCTCGCCGAATCGCTGGTCCGGGTGATCGGCACGCTGCGCGCGATGGAACTGCGCAAGGCGCCGTCGGTCGCCGAGACGATCGACTGGGCCCGCACGCTGCTGGCGCTGGGCGCCGACACACTGTCCGACGAGATCGTCCGGGACAGCCTGGGTGTCATCCTCAAGCACCAGGACGACGTGACCAAGGCCCGTGACCAGCTGAAACTGGACTCGGTGCGGTGAACGGACTGCCCGATCGGCTGGTCGAGTTCGTCGGCGCGCTGCGTGACCGGGGGATACCGGCCGGTCCCAGCGAGACCGTCGACGCGGCCGCCGTGCTGGACGTGCTCGGCCTGGCCGACCGCGAACTGGTGCGCGAGGGTCTGGCGGCCGCGCTGGTGCGGCGCGGTGGCCAGCGGACCGTGTTCGACGCCGCCTTCGACATCTACTTCCCGTTGGGCGTCGGCACTCCCGAGCGGACCCGCACGTCCGACGAACCACCCGACCCGGAGCTGCTGCGCGACGCGCTGGCCGCCGCGCTCGCCGCGAACGACGAGCAGGCCCTGGCCCAGTTGGCCGGGCAGGCCGTCGAACAGTTCGGCCAGTACGGGTCCGGCCCGGGTGGCGGGTTCTCGGCGTTCCAGACGCTGGACCGGGTGTCGCCGCAGACGCTGCTGGTCCGCGTGCTGGCCGCGATCCGGGCCGGCCAGGCCGCGGACTTCACCGACCGGCTGGCCGCCGACGAGGTGCGCCGTCGCATCGAGACGTTCCGCGGCCTGGTGCGCGGCGAGGCGCTGCGACGCGCGGCGGAGCTGCGCGGCCGGGAGCGGATCGCCCGGCACGGCATCCCGCTGTCCGCCGACCGCGTCGACTTCCTCGTCGCCAGCCGGGCGCAGCTGGCGGAACTGCGGCGCGCGGTGCAGCCGCTGTCCCGCAAACTGGCCACCCGGCTGGCCGCGCGGCGCCGCCGGCACAGCAGGGGACAGGTGGACATCCGGCGGACGCTGCGCCGGTCGCTGTCCACCGGCGGTGTCCCGCTCAAACCGGCGTTCCGGTCGCGGCGGCCGGCACGCCCGGAGATCGTGCTGATCTGCGACATGTCCGGTTCGGTGTCCGGTTTCGCGAACTTCACGATGTTGCTGGTGCAGGCGCTGCGCGACCAGTTCAGCAAGGTGCGGGTGTTCGCGTTCATCGAGACGACCGACGAGATCACCCACCTGGTCACGACGGGCGCTGCCGACCCGGAGCATCTCGGTGCGCGCATCCTCGCCGAGGCCGATCTGACGGTGTTCGACGGCCACAGCGACTACGGCCGGGCGCTGGGCGTGTTCGCCGACCGGTACGCCGACGCCGTCGGCCCGCGCACCTCGGTCCTGGTCCTGGGCGACGCGCGGACCAACGGCAGCAATCCGAACGTGGCGGCACTGCGGCGGATCGTCGGCCCCGCCCGGCACGCCTACTGGCTGAACCCGGAGCGCCGGGCCCTGTGGTCCACCGGTGACTCGGTGGCCAAGGCGTACGCGGAGATCCTGCCGATGTACGAGTGCCGCAACGTGCACCAGCTCAGCACCTTGGTCACCCGGCTCCTGCCGGCCTGACGTGTTGCATACAAACTCGACGATTGTCGCGGTCCGCGCCGTGTGGTCACATCGGTGATCGGTTGGCCCGCCTGACCGACGTGTCGCAATGCGACAGATACATTTCCGTTGTGGACCCGCGTTTCCGGCCGGCGGAGCCACCGGGCACACTTCCATACATGTACCGGCTGCCGGAATACGCCGTCATCGCGACGGTCGGTGTGGTGATCGTGGCGCTCGGCGTGGTCGATTTCGTACCGCGGCAGCGCGCGTGGCCCGCGGTCGTCTGGTATCGGTTACCGCAGGTCATGGTGCCCGCGGCGCTGCTGGGTATCGTCGCCACCATTGTGTGGGCCGTGCATTCCGGGCATGTCAGTCCGCGCGGTTTCGTCGACCTGAGCGTTTACCGGCTCGGCGTCGACGCGTGGTGGCACGACGACAATGTCTACGGCGAGCTGCCATTGACCGGTATCGGCCTCGCACTGCCGTTCACGTATCCACCGTTCGCGGTGCTCGCGCTCGGTCCGCTCGCCATTCCACCATGGCAGGTGTCAATAGCGTGTATCACGGTGGCATCGCTGCTCTGCCTTTCCGTTGTGGCCTTTCTCACCATTCGTGTGGCGTGGCCGAACGGCGGGAAGCGTGGCGCGCTCGTCGCCACGGCCGCCGTCGTGCCGCTCTCGCTGCTCCTGGAACCGGTCGAGGACACCGTCTGGTTCGGTCAGGTCAACCTCGTGCTGATGGCCCTGGTCGTCGTGGACTGCCTGGTGGACCGGCCCCGGTGGCCGCGCGGACTGCTGGCCGGCGTCGCCGCGGCGGTCAAGCTGACACCGGCCGTCTTCCTGCTCTACTTCCTGCTGCGCAAGGACTACCGGGCGGCCGTCACGATGACCGTCACCGCCGTCGTCGCCACGGGCGTCGGCTTCGTCGCCGACTGGTCGGGGTCGCTGACATTCTGGTTCGGAGCGTCCGGCGGCGCGCACGCCGTCGGTGACCCGGCATCGCCGGTCAACCAGTCGCTCACCGGCATGCTGGCCCGCTTCGGCCTGACCGGCGCGCAGCAGGCCGTCGGATGGGCAGTCATCGTGCCGGTGCTGGGGCTGTTCGCGGCCGCCGGTGTGCGCCGGGCGCTGCGCGAGGACGCCGTGCCGCTCGCCGTCGTCATCACAGCGGGGTTCGGGCTCGCCGCGTCCCCGATCTCCTGGGGCCACCACTGGGTCTACGTCGTGCCGGCCGTCATCGCGCTGGTCGCCTGCGGACTGCGGCCGGGCCGCCGCATGTGGCTGCTTGCCGCCGCCGCCGCGCTGCTGGCCGTGTTCCGCGCCGCCGCGTTCCTGGACGTGGGTTCGGGCCACGAGTGGCCGCCGCTGCATTTCCTGGGCGCCAACAGCTACCTGTTCGCGGAGCTGACCCTGCTCGCCGCCTACGCGGGCCCCGGCGTGGTGCGCCGGGCCGCCGCGGTCGCGGCCGGGTTGCGGCGGGCGGCCGTCGTCCCGACCGGGCTGCGACGGGCCGCTGTCGCGGTCGGGCTGCGTAGGGCCGCCACCGTCGCGGCCGGACTGCGCAACCATGCCAGCCGCCTGCGGGCGGAGGTCCCCGCGGCGCTGCCGGACGCCGCGTCGGACTCCCTCCCGGACAGCTGACTACGCGGCCGCCGTGTTCGCCCCCTCGACGAGTTCCACGATCCGCCGGTGCAGGTAGTCCACCCACACCTCGTTCTCGGGCTTCATCACCGAGCTGCGCAGGATGCGGGATCTCGGGACGTTCGCGATGATCGGATGCCCCCGGTCGGCCACCGCCTGGGCCGTCACGCTGTACGCGGCCACGTAGACCGCGTCCTTCGGCGGTGCGTGCATGCCGTCCATGACGACCGCGTTGGTGATCCGGTCGACCTCGGACAGCAGCCCTGCCCTGGGCAGGAACGTGATCACGTCCAGGTCGGGCCGCTGGAACAGCGCCAGCGACTCCTCGCCCGCGATGAGGTCGGCCCAGCGCAGCGCGGCCCGGCGGCACGGCCGCAGGATCTCGCCGAGCGAGTCGGGCGTGGGCGGGATCAGCTGGAACGTCAGCCACAGCGCGGATGCGGCGGCCCCGGCGCGGGAGCACTCCAGGGAGATCTCACCCAGGTGCAGCTCGTTCGACGTGAAGTAGGTGTACGGCGAGTCGTGCTTGTAGAACCTGCCGACGGACGGGTCGGCGAACAGCACCGCGCCGCACCCGTAGGGCTGCAGGCCGTGCTTGTGCGGGTCGACCGTGACGGAGTCGCAGCGTTTGATCGCCTCGAACGGCGCCGACTCCACGCCGTCGGGCGTGTCGTCGGCGATGAGGCCGAAAAAACCGCCGTACGCGGCGTCGACGTGCACCCGCACGCCGTACCGGTCGCGCAGTGCCAACACCTCGTGGACCGGGTCGACGGCGCCGATCCCTGTTGTACCCACAGTGAGCACGACGGTGCCGATGCGGCCGGTCCGCAAGAGTGCTTCGAGCGCTTCCAGGTTCATCCGGCCCGACGGATCGGTGGGCACCGGATACGATTCCATGCCCAGCACGTGGCACATCCGCTGGTGCGTGAAATGTGCGTCGACGCTGTGCGCCACACCCCGCCCGGGATGGGTTTCCCGCGCCACAAACAGCGCTTCGAGATTTGCGATGGTGCCGCTCGTGGTCAGATGTCCCAGATACTCGGAAAGGCCGAACATCGAGGCGAGTTGGTCCACGGCTTCCCGTTCCAACGCCGCCGTCGCTGGTCCGCCGTCCAGCGCGTGGTTGTTCGGATTAATCAACATTGCGGTCAGGTAACCGACCGCCGCCGCCGGGTGTGGCGGTTTGAGCATCTGCGCCGCGTAGCGCGGATGGAAAAACGGGTAGTTGTCTCTGAGGCGGCCGACCAGTTTGCTGAAGGCCGCCCCGAACTCGTCGTCGGCGACGGCGGTCGACCCATGGGGATCGAATGCCCCGTATTCCAGCTGCCACCGGCCGATCTCTTCCGCCGCCTGGCTCAGCCACTCCCGAAGGTCCATCACGTACCTCCTTGCGCATACATGAGTATGCGTGGAGTAACCGCATTGGGACAGATTTCATACCCAACGGAGTGCGGCCCGGTTGGACCAATACCGCTGTGGCAACTGGGCTAATTTCGCGAGTGTCATCAAATCGCCCGAATTGAAACGGACATCGACCGCGGCCAGGTTTGCATACAATTGCTCGACGCTTGCCGGACCCGCGAGGACGACGTCCGCCCACGGTTGTGCCGTCGCCGCTGCTAGGGCCACCGCGTCCGGTCCGGTGTGGAGCCGTTCGGCGATTCCGGCAATCTCGCCGGGCGGCGTCACGGCGAGAATTCCGTTCGCCAGCGCCTCCTTCACCATGATCAGGACGCCGTTGTCGTGCGCTTCGGCGAGCGCCGGGGCCACCGACGTTTCCAACACGTTCCATGTCGACTGCACGGCGGTGAACACTGGTCGACCGGCGACCCGCAGGGCCAGCCCCCGGCGCACCGCGGCTGCCTGGTTCGGCCCGGATGTCGAGAATCCGACCCGGATTCCGGTGTCCGCCAGCTGCGCCAGCTCGGTGATCAGCTCCGGATCGTCGAACAGTGGACTGTCCACGGTCAGCGAGTGCACCTGGTACAGCGCGAGCCGATCGCCCAGCAGCGCGCGGGTCTCGGCCAGCTGGGTGCGGAACCGGGCCAGCGAGTGCTCCTTCACCTCGTGCACCGGGGCATCCAACCGCCACTCGCCGACGTACGCGTACCCCCACTTGCTGGACACCGTGACGTCGGGGTGCCCCCGGTCGGCGAGCCAGCCGGCCAGGAACTCCTCCGCCCGACCGTAGGACCGGGCCGCGTCCACCCACCGCACGCCGGTCGCGTACGCGGCGTCGAGCACGGCCCACGTGGCCGCGCGCAGGTCGTCGACGGACCGGTCGGCGGGCAGGACGTCGGCGCGGCCGACGTTGATGTACGCGGGCCGGCCCAGGGCCGCCAGTCCCACCGCGAACCGATCGATGCCGCTCATGCCCCTGACACTAGATCGTCACCGGTGCGATGTTCGCGTTGAGGCGGAACAGGTTGCCCGGGT